>NZ_JASOZC010000034.1:0-332 GCF_030228725.1 Corynebacterium sp. UMB10321
AAGTAACACTTCAGCTCTATCATAAATCGAAAAGCTTAAAAATTCATTTATCAGTGCTTACAAGTTAATTATAAAAAGATAGGATATAATAAAATTGATTTATATCAAGAAAGAAGTATGAAAAATGACAAAACATTCGCCACTTGCTTGTTTGAGTAATGCCACTTTATTTAAGGATTTACCAGAATCACTTAGAAAAAAGCTAGTTACCATTTCGACGCATCAAGAATATTTTCCTAAAGGCAGTTTGATTCGACAACCCTTTGATGGAAAAGACGGGATGATTGTCATGGATAAGGGAAAGGCTAAAGTTTATAGTCTTAATGAAGATG
>NZ_JASOZC010000035.1:0-331 GCF_030228725.1 Corynebacterium sp. UMB10321
GCCTTGTCTAACTCAGTGAAACTAAGCCAGGCCTGTGGGGCCACTCAAGATGGGCGGGTCATGGTGGAGAGGTCTGACAGAATGTGGTCCACTGGAGAAGGGAATGGCAAACCACTTCAGTATTCTTGCCTTGAGAACCCCATGAACAGTAGGAAAAGACAAAATGATAGGATACCAAAAGAGGAACTCCCCAGGTCATTAGGTGCCCAATATGCTACTGGAGATCAGTGAAGAAATAACTCCAGAAAGAATGAAGGGATGGAACCAAAGCAAAAACAATACCCACTTGTGGATGTGATTGGTTATAGAAGCAAGGTCCAATGCTGTAAAG
>NZ_JASOZC010000036.1:0-323 GCF_030228725.1 Corynebacterium sp. UMB10321
TTCGCCCTCCTGAACAACCTTCACCTCACCCGGCTTGAGTGCCGGGTTCGGACGCATGATGGTATCGAAACCAGTAGCCATGGTCCAGGTCATTTCATCGGTAGCCTTTGCAGGCTTGGTACCAATGAGGACGACCTCATTAACCGGAGCCTTGGTCTGCGACCAGTTGCCCTTTCGGTCCTGTGCCTCTGTGCCTGGAACACCCTCGGTTTCAACCTTGTAGGTGCCCTGCGGGACGGTGTCATCGAACTTGTACTCAACATCGAACGGTACCTCGCGAGTCGGGGCATCCTGGATGTTGATCGGTGCATAGATCCGGTCGG
>NZ_JASOZC010000037.1:0-320 GCF_030228725.1 Corynebacterium sp. UMB10321
GGCGGGGCGGAACTTTCCACACTCGACGGAACCTGCGTGGTTGTCCGCGGGGCGGACGGCTTCGTGGTTACAGTTGTCCGCGGCGTGGCCTCAGACGTCGTAGCCGATGGTTTCGGCTTCGCGGTTGTCCGCGGCGCGGACGGTTTCGTGGTCGCGGTTGTCCGCGGCGTGGACTTCGGAGCAGACGTCGTGGCTGACGGTTTCGGCTTCGCGGTTGTCCGCGGCGCGGACGGTTTCGTCGTTGCGGTTGTCCGCGGCGTGGACTTCGGAGCAGACGTCGTGGCTGACGGTTTCGGCTTCGCGGTTGTCCGCGGCGCGGA
>NZ_JASOZC010000038.1:0-317 GCF_030228725.1 Corynebacterium sp. UMB10321
GACAGTAAGAAGTCACTCTCCCACGGGCATGGGACCCTCCACAGGTACGTGTCATCACCCAAATAACCGTCTTCGTCTAATGTTTGTTCACGCTCCGGCCGAGGACGCTCGATTCCGAGTAAACTCTCAGGGACGAAAGCTTTACGCCCTACAGGATCCCACCATTGAATGTCGTGATTCCAGTAGTCTTCGTCCATAAAAGATCCGGTAAAATGGACGAGGATTTCACTTGGCACAGCTCCAGAGTGAGAGAGGTTGTCGATAGGAATGTCCTCGTACCATATTTCATGGTTTATCAGTTTCCCTTCTTCGATCCA
>NZ_JASOZC010000039.1:0-303 GCF_030228725.1 Corynebacterium sp. UMB10321
CGTTTCCAGCCCAGCCTTACGATCTGCTCCTTTGGCAACGCCAAGTAGCAGCGGATGATTTTTATCCCATGAGACATCCAGTTCGGCGAAGACATTTTTCGCCTGCGCAAGCTGGCCTTTGCCGCCGTCGATAAGGATCACATCCGGGATCTTACTGTCGTCAATGGCTTTACCATAACGCCGACGCAGCACCTGATTCATCGCCGCATAATCATCGCCCGGCGTGATGCCAGTAATGTTATAGCGCCGATACTCCGCACGCAGCGGGCCGTTGGCATCAAACACCACACAGGAAGCGACGGT
>NZ_JASOZC010000040.1:0-300 GCF_030228725.1 Corynebacterium sp. UMB10321
CTCATCGGTGCCGTCGGCGAGCCTGCGATTGCGCACTTCTTCGAGCCCTACATGACAGCGCTGGGACTCCCCGCGGGCACCGCCCACGTGGTTGCGCTGGCGTTGGCGCTGCTGATCGTCACTTTCCTACACATGGTTGTCGGCGAAATGGTGCCGAAGAACATCGCTATTGCGGCCCCCAGCCCGACGGCGAAGTTCGTGGCTATTCCGCTGTATGTGATTGTGCGGGTGCTCAATCCGGTTATCTGGGCGATGAATACGACCGCGAACATCGTGGTTCGCAAGGTTCTTCGCGCCACT
>NZ_JASOZC010000041.1:0-297 GCF_030228725.1 Corynebacterium sp. UMB10321
GAGAAATAAGAAGAAATTTCCGAAAATTGCTCTTTAATTTTTGGAGAATTTCGGCTTATTTCCGAAGGAGTTGGTTCTGTTCCCGCCGTTTATCAGTTTTTGAGCGTGGAGCAAAAATCCAAAGTGATTTTTGTCCCACGCTCTTTTCTTGTCTTTTTTACTATGAAAGTGAGGAATTCTTGTCTATACTTAATGAAAAGAGGTGACAGAGTTTGAAAAAAGAATATTTTATTGCTGCTAGTGCAGATGTCTATGGAAACGTACAACTAGCGAAGGATAGTAATATTTGGTTTCAGT
>NZ_JASOZC010000042.1:0-292 GCF_030228725.1 Corynebacterium sp. UMB10321
TCCTGTTCGCCAGCCCGTTGAGAGACATTGTGCGCGCTACTACCCTGCTGGCCACGATTGCGTCGGCGTGCGCGTTCACGGCGGTCGTCGACGACCTCTACATCAGTAGTTGTATTCGGTGTCAGGCCCGCACGCAGGTAAACCTGCTGCGCTCGCAGTACCGGATCGGTGTCAGCGTGCTTGCGACGTTTCGTCGCGATTGCGAGCTGCTCCTTACTGCGTCGGAAAGCGATGAAAGTCACGGAAATGGCCAGTAGAAAACTGCAGAAAATGCCGAGCATCAGGCCAAAGG
>NZ_JASOZC010000004.1:0-170742 GCF_030228725.1 Corynebacterium sp. UMB10321
GATCATCAGTGGAACCCAGCTTAGGCGTGAGAAAAGGGTGGGCTGGACGCGGCTAGTTACACACAAAATGTCCCTTAAGCCTCGATACCGGCATTGATCATCAGTGGAACCCAGCTTAGGCGTGAGAAAAGGGTGGGCTGGACGCGGCTAGTTACACACAAAATGTCCCTTATCGCGACACGCCGTAAAAACACACAAAATGTCCCTTAAGCCCCAAATTGAGAGACACAGAAAACTAAAGAGAAAGGGATGCGAAGATGGAAATTCAATCTTCGCATCCCGTGGGTGTGGTTACTTGCGCTAACCGTTGGATTCACCCGCGCTTCTGAAGCAGTTTGGCCGCTCCTTCAGAATGCTCTCATGTAGTGTGTCCCTCGCCACCCTCCAGGTCCTCAAACACCCTGGAGGGTGGTTCTATTTTGCAACACAACAACACATCACAACACCATGTTTTGTGTTGTACTCATTGTCCCCCTGACATGTCCCCCTGTCAACCGAAACCCCTCAATGCTCTGTCCCTTCTCGGCTCGCACCGATACTCTTTGAAAAAGTTCCCGCGCTCGGGAACCATTTTGGATTTCGAGCCCACTCCGGTCGACCGACGCTGCCGTTTCCCCAGTTCGCGACGCCTGTCCATGAAGATCGTTCCCCGCATCACGGTTCTCGGGGGAACTTTTTCGACGGGCGGGGGCGGTAAGCCGAGCGGCAGGCAGGGCCGTAGGGGCTACACACCCCGGTACCCTGGCTGGTATGTATTCGATGGAGCAGATGCGATCAGGTCAGTGGTACCTCCCCGGCGGCGAGGAGGCCGACGCCCAACACGCCCGGACGTGGGAGTTGATGCGCCAGGTCAACGCCCTGGGCAACACCGATCAGCCGCGGGCGGAGGAGCTGTTGCGGCAGGTGTTTTCCAACAGTGAGCACGTGCCGGGACTGTTCGCGCCGCTGCATGTGGAGTTCGGGCTGAACACCCGGTTCGGCAAGGGGTGCTTCATGAACTTCAACTGCGTCATCCTCGATATTGCGGAGGTGACCATCGGGGACGGGTCGGTGTTCGGGCCGGGCTGCCAGCTGATTACGGTGGGTCACCCGGTTGAGGATGCGGCGAAGCGGGCTGAGGGGTGGGAGATCGCGAAGCCGGTTCGGATTGGGAAGGACTGCTGGTTCGGGGCGGGTGCGATGGTGATGCCTGGCGTGACGGTGGGTGATCGTTGCGTGGTGGCCGCCGGCACGGTGGTGACGAAGGACGTGCCAGATGACTGTTTGGTGGCGGGGGTGCCGGGCGTCGTGAAGCGAAAGTTTGCGCAGGATGCCTGAGCACGCGTTTGACCTGGGCAAGATTGGGGAGGGGCTGCCCGTCGCGAAGGTGATTGGGGAGCTGCCGCGCACCGGGCCGCTGGTGGTGGAGGCGCCGCCTGGGACGGGTAAGACGACGCTGGTGCCACCGGCGGTGGCAAATGTGTGTGGGAAGACGCTGGTGACGGCGCCGCGGCGTGTGGCAGTGCGTTCGGCGGCGAAGCGGCTGGCGGACCTGGATGGGTCGCGGCTTGGGCAGCGGGTGGGCTACTCCATTCGTGGTGAGCATCGGGATGGTTCGCTGGTGGAGTTTGTGACGCCGGGTGTGCTGCTGAACCGCCTGTTGCAGGACCCTGGCCTGGAGGGCGTCAACGCGGTGATCATCGACGAGGTGCACGAGCGTGGCCTGGACACCGACCTGGTGCTGGCCATGTGCATGGAGACTGCCCTGCTGCGCGATGACCTGTACCTGTGCGCCATGTCGGCGACGCTGGACGCGCGCCGCTTCGCCGACCACATGGGCGCCGAGGTGCTGTCCACGGAGGCGGCGACCTACCCCGTCGAGGTCACATATGCTCCGCACGCTGGGCGGATGCAGGGTTCGCGCGAGTTCTACCGGCATGTGGCCGCCCTCGCGGAGGCGCCGGAGCGCACCCTGGTGTTCGTGCCGGGGGTGCGGGAGGTGGAGCTCGTCGCCAGCTTTCTTGACGACGCCACTCCGCTCCACGGCCGCTTGTCCTCCGCGGAGCAGGACGCCGCGCTCTACGGGGATGCTGCGGTGGTGGTGTCGACGAACGTTGCGGAGTCCTCGGTGACGGTGCCGGGTGTGCGCCGCGTGGTGGATGCCGGGCTTACCCGGGTGCCGCGGCGGGATGCCCGCGGGATGACGGGCTTGGTGACGGTCTCTGCGGCGAAAAGCAGTGCGGACCAGCGGGCGGGCCGCGCCGGTCGCCTGGGGCCTGGCACGGTGGTGCGGGCCTACTCGGAGACGGACTACCAGCACTTTCAACCGGATGTGGCGCCGGAGATCGCGACGAGTGACCTCACGCAGGCGGCGCTGCAATTGGCGGCGTGGGCGTCGCCAGACTTGCCGCTGCTGGACCCTCCCCCGGCGCACCACTTGGCCGCTGCACAGGAGACGCTGCGGCTCATCGGCGCGCTGGACGATGAGCACCGCATCACCGCCCTCGGTGAGAAGCTGGTGCGCATGCCGGTGGATCCGCGGCTGGGGGCCGCGTTGGTGAAGTTCGGCTCGGGCGCTGCGGACACGGTGGCCAAACTCGCCGACCAGCCCGCGAAACGCCTGGCCAGACTCGTACACCAGTCAGCGCCGGTGGCGCCTGGCGACGTGATCGCGGCGGCGTACCCCCAGTGGGTGGCCAAGCGCGACGGGGGCGAGTACCTGCTTGCCTCAGGAACGAGGGCGCGGCTGGACGTGCCGATCGGCGCCCCGGAGTGGATCGCGGCCGCAGAGGTGCAGCGCACTGCGCGGGGTGCGGTGATCCGCGCGGCGGAACCGCTTGCGATGCCGCAGGAGCGCGTCGAGGAGCACGTGCGCGCATCACTGGTGGACGGGAAAGTGCGCGCACGCAGGGTCAAAGCCATCGGCGCCATCGAACTGAGCGCCACCCCGATCCGCCCCGAGCCCCACGAGGTGGAAGAGGCACTGCGCGACATCAGCTTCGAAGATTTCGCGCTTGATAGCGCCGCCACCGCCCTCAAGCAGCGCCTCGATTTCCTGCACGCCACCATCGGCGAGCCGTGGCCGGACGTGACCAAGGGCGACTACTCGCTGGAGGTGGCGCAGTTGGCCAGGGGGGCGTCGATAAGAGAGCTGGACATGCGACAGGCGCTGATGCGGCAACTGCCGTGGCCCGAGGCTTCGCGGCTCGACGAGCTGGCGCCGACGCGCATCGCGCAAGGCAAGCTGGACTACTCGACGGGCCGACCCGTCGTGCGGCTGAAGCTGCAGCTGGCGTTCGGGCTGGCGGACTCGCCGGTGATTGGCGGGCAGCGGGTGCTGTTCCACCTACTCTCCCCTGCTGGGCGCGAGCTGGCGGTCACGGACGACCTGCGCAGTTTTTGGAACGGGCCCTACCAGGACGTGCGTAAGGAGATGCGCGGGCGCTACCCGAAGCACCCGTGGCCGGAGGACCCGTGGACGGCGACGCCTACTGCTCGAACGAAGCGCACGCTGAATAAATGATGCCGCCGCCGACAAGGCCAGCGACCGTCAGCACCGACGCGATGCCGAGGTCCGCATTGCGGCGGTTGTACTGGCGCGGCTTGAGGTGAATGTTCACCGGCTTCGCCAGGTTTGTAATCTGCAGGTTAACGCTGTCCTGCACCGCAACGATTGGTAGCCCCATTTGGGTGGCAAAGCCGAGCGGGATCAGTGCCAGCAGCGGAATGCCCACTGCCAAGGAAGTCTTGGAACACTTCGGCGTGATCTGCTCAAAACCGAGCGGCTTCAGGAAGTCCGGTGCCACGCCTTCATCCGTTCCCGGGTTCGCCACAGTGACTCGGACCGGGATGATTTCCGTGGATTCGTCGCCGTAGTGGGCAACGACTGGCCACTGGTAATCGCCAGGATCGACGCCGACAGATGGCGTCAGCTCGATGGAGCCATCGGCTTCAGAAAGGTGCGCCCAGCTGGGGATACTCGTGCCGCTGTACCAGGCTTGGCCCCTGGGCAGTGGTGGGGGTAGTGTTTCCGTACTACCGATAGTTACGGTTGTAACGGGGTAATTGCCCTGCACGATCGCCTGTCCGTGCGCAGTTTCTACCGCCACGGCATGTGGGGAGGTGCAGGCAAGCATGACTGCACACGCAGCAGCTGTAATCCGGCCACGCATGACCGACCTCCTTCGACGCTTCACGGCTCTCATCATAAGGTAACTTATTCTCCATGACTAATGCCCAATCACACACGGTGACCATGTGGACGCTGGTGTCGCTCATTATTGGCTCCACCATTGGCTCCGGCATCTTCGCCTTGCCGCAAAATATTGGCTCCGTGGCGAGCCCCGGCGCAATGCTCATCGGCTGGGTTATCGCCGGGGTGGGCATGCTCTCCATCGCGTTCGTGTTCCAGATCCTGGCGCGGCGCAAACCGCACCTGGACTCGGGCGTGTACTCCTATGTACGCGCTGGCCTGGGCGACTTCATCGGGTTCACCTCTGGACTGGGCTACTGGTTGGGTTCCGTGATGGCACAGGTGGGCTACGCCACCCTGTTCTTCTCCACGGTGGCCTACTACTTCGCCCCGCTGAATAATCGGTGGGTGCTGGCTGTGGCGGTATCCGTGATGACGTGGGGTATCTTCATCATGCTGACCCGCGGCGTGAAGCAGGCTGCCGTGATGAACGTGGTCACCACGGTGGCCAAGCTGGTGCCGATCCTCTGCTTCATCGTCTTGGTCGCCTTCCTCGGCTTCTCCTGGGACAAGTTCACCTTGGACTTCTGGGGCGAGGGCTCGGCCATCCCGTTCTCGCAGCAGCTGCAGGGCATCATGCTCTACACCGTGTGGGTCTTCATCGGCATTGAGGGCGCCTCCGTGTACTCCAAGCAGGCGAAAACCCGCAAGGACGTGGGCCGCGCGACCATCATCGGCTTCCTGTCGGTGCTGTTGCTGCTGGTCTTAGTGTCCACGCTCTCCTACGGCGTGCTCACCCAGGAGGAGCTGGCGGCGCTGCCGGAGAACTCGATGGGTGCCGTGCTTGAGGCGGTCGTCGGCCCGTGGGGCGGCGTGTTCATCTCAATCGGCCTGTGTCTGTCGGTGCTGGGCGCGTACGTATCCTGGCAGATGCTGTGTGCCGAGCCGATCGTGCTCATGGCGAACGACGGCCTGCTGCCGCAGTCGCTCGGCGTGGCCAACAAAGCGGGCTCCCCGTTCCGCGCGCAGCTGATCTCCACCGTGGTGATCCAGCTGTTCGTGATCATCTTCTTCGCCAACGAGACGTCCTATAACGCGATGGTGCAGCTGGCGACCATCATGTACCTGCTGCCGTACATCTTCTCCTCGCTGTACCTCATCCTGCTCGCGGTGCGCGGCAAGGGGCTTAACCACCCGAACGCGGGCGTGCGTTTCGACGACTCCGGTCCGGAGGTCAGCCGCAGCGACAACCAGCGCCACCTCATCGTCGGCGCGGTCGGTTTCGTGTACTCGATGTGGCTGATCTACGCCGCCGACCCGGTCTACGTGCTCTTCGGCGCGCTCGCCGTGGTTCCGGGCATCATCCCGTACGTGTGGACGCGCATCGCGAACAAGGAGCGCCTCTTCAACAGCTTCGAGTGGGTTGTGGTGGCGATCGTGATCGCGGGCGCTATCGCAGCCGTGGTCGGCCTGGCCAACGGCTCTCTGCAGCTCTAGTCAGCTCTCAGCAGCTCTAATCGTTTCGGCGGTCCGGGTCCACAGCTAGCTGTGGCCACAGGACCGTCGCGGTATTTTCGGCGTGCCGCTCGGCGGAGGCCTCACTGAACGCCTGGCGCATAACAATGCCGCCGAGCAGCATGCCCACGAAGGCGTACGGGTTGATGTTCGGGTTATACAGGCCCTCGTCCATCCCCTTGCGGATCCCCTCCACCATCCGTTCGAGGATTTCGGTTTCAAGGCGCAGACGCCACTGCGACACGAAAGGCTCTGCGCTGGCGATGATGGAGCCGATCAGCCTCACGCCCAGCGTCTCGTCGAGGTAGCGCTGCAGGTCAATCATGTATTTTACGAACTCTGCGCGCGTGGTGGGGAGGTAGATCGGGATCTGGAGCGCGATTGAGTCCAGCGCCGCGGTGATCATCTCGCGGCGGTCAGCGTAGCGGCGGTAGATCGTCGTCTTTGCGACACCACAATCCGCCACAACCTCGTCGATCGTTACAGAGTGCAATCCGCGATCGCGGGCGATGCTGAGCACCGACGCGAAAATCTTCTGCTCGGTTGCTGCCCTACGGGCCGGCCTAAGAATCTTCTGCTGCTTTTCCACGCCGCCATTATTGCACGAATTCTTGCCACCCAAGCCGCGCGCATAGAACAACTACGAGCGTCAATAAGGCGATTCGGACCAACTTGGACCCGCCCTGCAGCACGGTGCGCGCGCCGAGCTGCGCGCCGATGACGTTCGCGATCGCGAGCGCGATTGCCAGCGACCAGTCCACGTAGCCCCCGGCGATGAACACTCCGAGCGCGCCGATGTTCGTCGCGGTGTTGACCACCTTCGCCATCGCCGCGGACTCGAGGAAGGTTTGAGAGAACACAGCTGTAAACGCCATGATGAGGAACATGCCGGTGCCGGGGCCGAAGACGCCGTCGTACCCACCGACGAGCAGGGCCACCGCGACGCCGAGCGCCACCCGGCGCGGCGTGATGATGCGGTTGCCCTCCGACCCAAACGAGGGCTTACACACCACGAAGATGCCCACTGCCAGCAGTAACACAATGATGAGTGGGCGTATCACGGAGTCGCTGACGAGCGCGACGGCCAGCGCACCGCCCGCGGAGGCGCACATCGCGGCGAGCGCGAAGCCCCACGTGCAGCGCGGAACCCCAACCTTGCGCACCATGGTGACCGCGGCGGAGGAGGTGCCGGTGAACGCCGCGAACTTATTCGTCGCCAGGACGGCGGCGGCAGGCATGCCGGTGGTGGACATCAGCACAGGGATGAGCACCAGGCCACCGCCGCCGATGACGGCGTCAATCCAGCCGGCGGTCAGTGATGCAATCAGCAGGGCGACAATCATGCACTAAAGAGTAATATCAACAGCCATGCTTCGTTGGTGTGTGGTCGTCCCGGTGTCAATCGCGCTCGGTTGGGCCTTCAGCGCGCTGCACCTTCCGGCCGCGTGGATCCTGGGGGCGATCGTCGCATCGGGCGCGGTGGCGCTGCGCAGCGGGCGCGACCTTCCCATCAACGAGCTCCTGTTCACGTGCACCCGCGGCGTGATCGGCGTACTGGCGGCGCTGCCACTGGTGGGCATCCCCCCGAAGACGCTGTTGCCGTTCCTGCTGCCCGGCCTGCTGGCCGCGGCGAGCATGATCGGGTTGGCCTACGTGGGCGGCGCGGTGCTCGCGCGCAAGGGAATCTCGCAGGAAACCGGGGTGTTGTCGCTGCTCGCGGGCGGTGCGTCGCTCATGCCGGTCATCGCGAAGGAGATTGGTGCCGACGTCCGCTACGTCGCTCTGACGCAGTACCTGCGCCTGCTCGTCGTGTCGATGACGCTGCCGGTGGTGGCGGGGCTGCTCACTACCAAGCACGCCTCCGCCACGGAGCATCTGGAGCCCTACTGGTGGATGTGGTTGCTGGTGCCGGCGCTGGTGGCGGTTGGGCAGCCGATCGCGAAGGTGCTGCACATCCCGAACCCGTCGATTTTCGGCCCGATGATCGTCACCGCAGTGGTCGGCTCCTTCATGGACGTGGTCATCGTTCCGCCGGAGCCGCTGAACATCGCGGCGTTCTTGTGCATTGGCTGGGCGTGCGGCGGCGGCCTATCCGTACCTGCCCTGAAGCAGTTCTCCCGCCTGCTGCCCATCACGATCGTCTACATCGCCGCCCTCATGGCAGCCTGCGCCGGACTGGGCTGGCTGCTGGCGCTGTGGCTGAATATCAGCTTCTACGAGGGGTACCTGGCCACCACGCCAGGCGCACTCGAGACGGTGCTGGCACTCACCGCGGAGGGCGGGGTGGGCCCGGCGGTCGTGGCGGTCCAGCTGATCCGCCTGATCTGCATCCTGCTGTTCGCGGGTTACCTGCCGAAGTTGGTCAACTGGCAGAATCGCAAACGCAACGGCTAGCAGGCTAGTCGTGGTGGTTGAGCACCTCGTGGGCCAGCATGTCCATCGGCATCGACCCGAACTTGAGCGCCTTGTCGTGGAACTGGCGCAGCGTCATGCCCTGCTCCAGGGCGCTGTCGCGCAGTGAGCACCAGTCGCGGTAGCCGATGGCGTAGCTCGGCGCCTGGCCCGGCCAGCCCAGGTAGCGGTCCAGTTCGAAGGCGATGTGGGACTCTGGCATGGCGGAGTTGTCGCGCAGGAACGCCTTGGCGTAGGCGGCGTCCCACACGCCGGTGCCGTCCGGGGTGGCCTTCTTGAGGTGGACGCCGATGTCGATCATGACGCGGGCGAGGCGGAGCCGGCGGGCGTCGAGAAGCCCCATGCGGAAGCCTGGGTCGTCGAAGTGGCCGTGCTCCCCCATGAGCTCCTCGGCGTAGAGCGCCCAGCCCTCGCCGTGTGCGGAGTTCCAGCACGCGGTGCGACGCCACAGGTTGAGGTCGTTGCGCTGCATGAGCGCGGTGCCGATCTGCAGGTGGTGGCCCGGGATACCCTCGTGGAAGACGGTGGTGAGCTCCTGCCAGGTGTGGAACACTTCCTGGCCCTCCGGCACTGACCACCACATGGTGCCGGGGCGGATCAGGTCGTCGGACGGCGGGGTGTAGAAGATGCCGCCGGAACCGGCGTGGTCAATCGCGCACTCTACCTTGTGCAGGCCCTCCGGGATGGTGACGTCAACGCCGTCGAGGTCCCGCATGACCTGCTCGTTGACGGAGTTCATCCACTCCAGCAGGGCGTCGGTGCCGCGCAGGGTGTAGCGCTCCTCCTCGTTGAGACGCTTGTACGCACCCAGGATGGTGGCGTCCGGGCCGTAGAGCTTCTGCGCGAGCGCGCGCTGCTCAGCGACGGTTTCCTTCAGCTGCTCCTTGGCCCAGGTGTAGGCCTCGTCGAGGTTGATGCCGCGGCCCAAGAAGAACTCGGAGAAGAGTTCGTAGCGGTCGCGGCCGACGGCGTCGTCGTGGCGGCCGTGTGGCGCGAGCTCGGTGGACAGCCAGGTGGCCATCTCGTCGAATGCAGCCTTCGCCTTTTCGACGACGGCCGAGTCCTCCGGCAGACCCAGCTGGTCGAAGACGCTGTCGTCGTCGGTGAGGTCGCCGCACTGCTTGATCACGGCTTCGATCTGGCGGTACGCAGGCACATTGCCTGCCGACGCCGCCTCCGAAAGCGACGCGCGATAGCCCGCGAGCGCCGCCGGCACCTTGGACAGGCGCGCCTCAATGTGTTCGAAGTCCTCCTTGCTCACCTTCGGCATCAGCGCGAAGGAGTCGCGGATGGTCTGCACCGGCGAATCGATGTTGTTGAGCTGGCGCAGGTCCTCGCCCTGGTGGTGCAGCTCCAACTTGAATGCCATCCGGTCGCGCAGCAGCGAAGCGGTGAGATTGTCGACGTCGTCGAAGTCGTCTTCGTCGTCGGAGGCGTCCGTGGAGTCGTTGAGCGCGTCGACGTCGGCGACGACGTCACGGATGCGGTCGGCGACTTCGCCGTAGTACTCGGGGCTGAAGTCCTGCAGGTCGCAGTCGTGGCCTTCGAGGCCGATCTCCGTTGCCAGGGTAGGGATCAGCTCGGCGAGGTCGTAGAGAAAGTCTTCGCAGGTGGCGTCGAGTAGCGAAGGCTCGCGTTCTGACTGGGATGCGTGCTCCTCAAGCAAAGGATTGGTCATGGGTAGGCAGTGTAACCGAGGGACACGCTGAATGTGCACCTCTACACCCCATACAAACCGCATTGTCTACCGAGACGGCCCACTCTAGCTCGATAACTGGACAAAGCGGTCTACTACCGGTACATATATTCACATGCCTGCGACACGGACAGCGTTCCATCACCCAACAACCCCCGCCGCCAAGTGCCTGCACCTCATTCGCCTGCAGGAACAGTGCGTGCGACGAGACCTGATCGCAGCCACCGGCCTCTCGCAGCCCACCATCACCCGCGCCGTCACCGCGCTGGCAAACTCCGGCTACATCGTGGAACGCGGCGACCTGTCCGAGTCCACCGGCCGGGGCAGGCCCACCATGCCGCTCGAGCTCGGGGAACCGAACTCGCTGTACGCCGGGGTGGCCGTCGGCACCTTGAGCACCTACATCGCGCTGTTCGACCTCAAGGGGCGCACCCTGCGCAGCATCGATGTGGACATCCCCGTCGCACACATGAGTCCGGATGACTTCGTGCAGCACATCATGGCCGGGCTACACCGCCTCAGCGCCGGGATGGGCCGCCCGCTCGCAACCGTCGGCGTGACTACCTCGGGCACCGTCAACAAGGACGGCGAGGTCACCGCGGCAAACCTCGGCTGGCACGGGGTGCCGATCCGCCAGCAGATGCGGGAGCAGTTCGGCGTGCCCGTCGAGGTCGTCTCCATCAGCCAGGCGATCGTCGGCTCGGAGATGCAGTCGAGCCTGGACATCGACACCCCGCCGGTGATGGCGCTGTTCGCCGATGACTCGCTGGCCTGCGCAATGTCCACCCCGACCGGCGTGATGGCCATCGACGTCGCCAGCGATCACCTGACCACGCAGGGGCTCCTCAACGCCATCGGACAGTCGGCAGTACAGTCACTGCAGGAGGTCGTCGCGCTCGCGGAGCAGCAGTCGGCCACGCGCCAGGCGCTCGACCAGCGCGCACGCGGCCTCGGCTCACTCGTGGCCACGCTTGCCGACGCCCACACCCCCAGCACCGTCGTCGTCGCCGGCAGCGCCTTCATCGACGACCCGCAGGCGCCCGCCACGTTCGCGCGCACGGTGGTCAGCGAGGCCGAGCGCGCCCCGAAGCTGCGCATGATCCCTTCGCACCGCGAGATCGTGCGGGACATCGCGCGCGCGGTTGCACTGGATAAAGTGCTACGTGAACCGCTCTGTCTAGTTTAGATTTGACGCGTTTCTAGAGGATAGGTGTAGAATTTAGCTTCGTTTAATACCGATTAGTCTATAAATCTACACCTGGAGAACTTCATGCACCTTCCAAAGTGGATGACCGGGTTCGGCGCCCAAGTGATCGCCGGCCTGATCATCGGCCTCATCCTCGGGCTCATCGCCGCGGCCAACGACATCACCTGGCTCAGCGAGACGCTCAGCTGGGTCGGCAGCGCCTATGTGCAGCTGCTGAAGCTACTCATCCCGCCACTCGTGTTCACCGCGGTGGTCACCTCTATCGCGAACCTGCGCAAGGTCACCAACGCCGCGCGCCTTGCCTGGCAGACCCTGCTGTGGTTCGCCATCACCGCGTTCTTCTCGGTGATCATCGGCATCATCGTCGGCACCGTCATGCAGCCCGGCGCGAACTCGTCTGTCGACGCCTCCTCCGCCGCCGAACCAAGCGGCTCCGGCTCCTGGCTCGGCTTCCTGAACACCGTCATCCCGTCGAACTTCTTCGGGCTTGGTGTCAAGGTCTCGGAGACGAGCGCCTCGGTGAACTTCAACGTGCTGCAGATCCTGGTGATCTCTCTGCTCATCGGCGTGGCCGCCATCAAGGCGGGCAAGGCCGCGGAGCCGTTCCTGCAGTTCTCCGCCTCTTTCCTGGAGGTCATCCAGGTGGTGCTGTGGTGGATCATCCGCCTTGCCCCAATCGGTTCGGCGGCGCTCATCGGTAAGGCCGTGGCCACCTACGGCTGGGAGGCTCTGGGCAATCTCGGCCAGTTCGTGCTGGCGATCTACGTGGGCCTCGCGCTCGTGATCTTCGTGCTGTACCCGGCGGTACTGGCCGTCAATAAGGTGCCGGTCGGTGGCTTCTTCCGCCGCGTGTGGCCGGTGACCACCCTCGGCTTCGTCACCCGCTCCTCCATGGGCGTGATGCCGGTGAACCAGCGCACCGTCGAGGAGTCGATGGGCGTGCCGCGCGAGTACGCGGCCTTCGCAATGCCGCTCGGCGCGACCACGAAGATGGACGGCTGCGCCTCCATCTACCCGGCGATCGCGGCCCTGTTCGTCGCGCAGTTCTACGGCCTCGACCTGGGCGCGACGGACTACTTGCTCATCGTGATCGTGGCCGTGCTCGGCTCCGCGGCGACCGCGGGCACCACGGGCGCGACCGTCATGCTCACGCTGACGCTGTCCACCCTGGGCCTGCCACTGGCGGGTGTGGGCCTGCTGCTGGCGATCGAGCCGATCATCGACATGGGGCGTACTGCCGTCAACGTCACCGGCCAGGCCGTCGTCGCCGCCATCGTGGCGAAGCGCGAAGGCATCCTGGACGAAAAAATTTGGGACGCCGCAGAAGACGGCGCCCCAGCTCCCCAGCGAGGATAGCGATGCTACTGCTCGTCCGCTGCCCCACCACTGGTGGCGCGCAGCGCGCCGATCACGAGATCTAATGCCGCGCGAACGTTTTCTACGCGTTGCGCGGTTTCTTCATGCTCGCGGTCGCGCAGCATGCCGTCGATCAGGATGTCCTGTGTTCCGGCAGCCATGAAGCGGGCCGTGTCGCGCAGCGTTTCCTCCGTCAGAGCAATTTCTTCGCCTGACTCGATCTGGGTGTAGATCTTCTTCAGGTAGGCGTCCGCCAGAATGTTGCAGATCTTGTCGTTGAGATGGCCGTGCACCGAGGAGTTGATCAGATGCTTGACCGCCTTGTCGTAGCGCTCGAGGTGCTTCACCAGCCGCGCCACCTGGTCCGGGTACGTTTCGTCGATCACGATGTCATTGACGAAAGACTCGTAGGCAGGGAGGCAAATGTCGCACCCCGCAGCCAGGATGAGCGCGTCCTTGTCGTGAAAGTGCTCGTAGCAGGCCTGGCGGCTGACCTGCGCGTACTTCACAATCTGGGACAACGAAAGCTCATCCACCCGGTAATGGAGCAGCAGTTCCTTCGTTGCGTTCAGTAACGCCGTGCGCGTACGAACCGCGCGCGGGTCCATACTAAGTTCACGTGGTGTCATGAATGCAGGATACCTCACTGAGGCAAGCTCATTGCCCTACCGAACACTCCGAACACGCTCATTGCGCGTTTGACGGCTTCCTCGTAATTCTCGGACTCAGTCGCCGACTTCATAAAGATCGAAAACGCGCCGGAGCACAGGTAAGAAGCCACGTCGGCAGCTTCCTCGTCGGTCATCGGGACGACCTCGGCGCGCATCGCCGTCACCATGTCGTGCAGCATTGGCATCTCGGGCGTTGTAAAGCAAGCCATCAGCGTGGCGTGGGCCGGGCCGTTAATCACGTGGCTCAAGAGGCAACGAACCTCGGCGAGCTGCGAGAACAGCGCCTCCAGCGCAGGAGGCATCTCGCCGGTCTTCTTATACGTCTCGATGTAATCGTTCACCGCCGGGGCCAGCGCGCGCTGGATTGCTGCCTTGACGGCGGCGTCGCGGTCCTTGAAGTGCTCGTAGAAAACCTGGCGGCTCATCCCTGCCGCGTTCACAATCTGGGACACCGTGATGTCCTCAACCCGGTGCTCATTCAACAACTCGGTAGTTGTCTTGATGATCGCGTTCCGCGTTTTCACAGCGCGGGGGTCCTGGCTGAGTTCTCTTCGAGCCATACGACACCAACTCCTCTCTGGATGCCCACAAAAGCACCTAATATGCCAGACATGAACCTACATAGCGCAACAGTGGATCTCTTACGAACCCTTATCCAAAATACGTGTGTCAACGACCTTACCCCAACTTCGGGGGGGAGAATACCGCAACGCGGCCACGCTCGAATCGTTTTTCGACGGCGCTCCCGTGCGCATCCAAAAGTATGAACCCACAGATGGGAGGGTGTCTATCGCGTTTACCATCGAGGGTACCGACCCCTCCGCGGAGCCCCTCACGCTGCTCGGCCACACGGACGTAGTGCCCGTCGATAAGGAGCAGTGGACGCACGACCCCTTCGGCGCCGAAATTATCGACGGCCGACTCTACGGCCGCGGCGCCACCGACATGCTGTACATCACCGCCGCGATGGCCGCCGCCACCCGCGACGTGGCCCTGAGCGGCAAACGCCCGCGCGGCACACTGACTTTCGTGGGCGTGGCGGACGAGGAGGCGCGCGGCGGGCTCGGCGCCGGCTACCTCTCGCAGCTCGACCCGGAGCCGTTCAGCTGGAAGAACTGCCTCTCCGAGGAGGGCGGCTCCCACCTGCCGGTGCGCGACGGCTCGGACGCGATCGTCGTGGTGATTGGTGAGAAGGGCGCGGCCCAGCGCCGCCTCGTGGTGCGCGGGGACGCCGGCCACGGCTCCGCCCCGCACGACCGCGACATGGCCGTCACCAAGATTGGTGAGGTTGCTCGCCGTATCGCGTCGGTGCAGCCCTCCGTGACCACCGAGCAGCCGTGGCCGGACTACATCCGCGCCTGGAAATTCGACCCCGAGACCGAGGCCGCCCTGCTGCGCGGCGAAGGCTACGAGGCGCTCGGCGACCTGGCGCGCTACTCGCACGCCATGAGCCACCTGAGCATCGCACCGACGGTGCTGCGCGCGGGCGAGGCCATCAACGTACTGCCGTCCATGGCCTACATGGAGCTGGACATCCGCCCGCTGCCCGGCCAGAGCCAGGAGTGGATCGACGAGCAGCTGCGCACGGCGCTCGGCGACCTGGCCAGCGAGGTGGAGATCCAGCACCTCATCACCGAGGACGCCACCATCTCCCCCACCGACTCGCCGCTCTATCAGGCGATCTGCGAGACCTACGCCGAGTTCTTCCCCGACGCCGTGGTGGTCCCAACTATCGCCGCCGGCGGCTCGGACCTGCGCTTCGCGCGCCGCAAGGGCGGGGTGGGCTACGGATTTGCGATGCACGCCCGTGAGCGTCACCTGGGTCAGGTGCTGGATTTGCTGCATGGCCACGACGAATACGTGGATATCGAGGACGTTCACCTCACCGTGGACGCCTACCGCAGCCTGATTCGGCGCTTCCTCGACGCCTAACCGGGTGTGACAGATGGGGCTGATGTGACATACTGGCGGCTATGAAAATTCGCACAGCTGCACTCACCGCACTCATGGCCGCCACCGTTTCTACCGGCGTGGCCTCCGCTGACGCCATCGACGACGCCCTGGCAAAGCTTCCCGCAGGCCAGATCTCCTGCGATCAGGCATCCCGCTACTGGACCAACGACGCCGACTTCAACGCCAAGAAGCGCCAGGCCCAGACCATCGCAGCCTTCGACCGCCGCGGCCCGCAGATCCAGGCCGCGCTCGGCCGCGTGGAGGAAGCCGCCAACCGCTGCGGCCTGCGCGGCACCACGGGCGCGCCTGCAAATAAGCAGCAGCCTGCCCAGCAGAACGCGCAGCCAGCGCAGCCTGCCCAGCAGAATGCCCAGCCGGCCCCCGCACCCGCACCGCAGGGCACACCTGTGATCACGCTGGCACCCGCCAACGTGCCCACCTTCGACATGCCGGTCGCGGGCGCGGTCACGCTGCGCCTGCCGGACCTGTCCGTCATTGCCCGGGAGCTGCTGGCCAAGTACGCACCGGGTTCCTCCCTGCCGTTCTAGGCCGTTCTAGCGGTTAGACAGCAGACCACTCGTAGCAGGTCTCGCCCCCGGACGTGATGCGCACGCCCGGCGCGGGGTCGAGCCAGGCGGTCACCGTCGCGCGCTCCGAACCGGATTCGAGCGCCACGGTGATCGCCTCATTTGTTTTGTCGGTCACCTCGAGGGTGGCGGTTTCGAGCCAGCGGTGGCGGCGTCGAAAAGCGATGAGCTTCTTGTGCTCCTCGAAGATCCACTGCCCCAGACTCGAAAGCTCCGCGGGGCTGGCTGGCAGCGGCGGGCGCACGGGGTCGTCGGCGGCGAACCCCTCCCCGCGCAGGCCCTCGAAGCCCTGCTCATCGCCGTAGTAGATGCTGGGCATGCCGGGCAGCGCCATGAGCAGCGCCGTGGCCACAAGCGCGCCGTCCTGCCCCACCTTCGAAGCAATCCGGTCCACGTCGTGGTTGCCGACGAACGTGTTGGGCACCATGTGCTCGCACAGGTCGCGGTGGCGGCCCAGCGCGTGGTCAAGCTCCCAGAAGTTCACGTCCTTGATGGAGGACCACAGGGCCTTCCACAGCTCGTATTGAGTGACGGTGTCCAGGGTGCCCGCCGCGGCGATCTCGGCGTAGTCGCCGTGGATGACCTCGCCCAGGAAGAGCGCGTCCGGGAAGCGCTCGCGCACGCGCGCCAGCACGGTGCGCCAGAACTCCGGCGGCACCGAGTACGCCACGTCCAGGCGCCAGCCCGTGATGCCGCGTTCGAGCCAGTAGCACATGACGTCGGTGACCAGGTCCGCCACGCGCGGGTCCTCGTGGTGGAGGGTGGCCAGCTCGCCGTGGCCTTCCCAGTCCGTGTCGCCGGCCAGGCCCTGCGCCACCAGCGGGTGGGTGCGCGCGACGTGGTTGAACACGCCATCGAGCATCACGTGGATGCCGCGCTCGCGGCAGGCGGCCATCAGGTGGTCGAAGTCCTCGTTGGTGCCCAGGCGGGGGTCGATCTGGAAGTGGTCCAGCGTGTCATAGCCGTGGGACACCGATTTGAAAATCGGGCCGAGCAGCAGCCCGTTGCAGCCGAGCTCGATCAGGTAGTCCAACCAGGGCTCGAGCTGCCGCAGGCGCGGCGCTTCGTCGTGCTCCTCGCGGATCGGTGCGCCCGTGGCGCCCAGCGGGTAGACGTGCCACCAGATAATGTCTGACGTGGACAAGTTCCTCACACTTTCTATTGAGCAAAGCTCAGTACTGTAGGGTGGTGTCCATGACACAACCACGACGGAGGCTCAGCGTCGAGCAACGCCAGGAAGAAATCCTCGCCGCTGCCACGGACATCTTCTCCACCACACCTTACGTGGAAGTCTCCACCCAGGACATCGCCGACGCCTGCGGTGTGTCCCAAGGCCTCCTCTTCCACTACTTCGAATCCAAGGCAGGGCTCTACACCGCTTTCCTCAAGGCACACACCCAGCCGCTTTTCGACGACCACCTCGACCCCAACACCGACACCCACGAGGCTCTGCGCAGCACCCTGGAGCGCTACCTCAACCACGTCGCCGAGCACCCGTTCGTGTGGCTGGCCGGTCGCCGCGGCGGCGCCGAACCCACCGAGGCAATCAACCTGCGCATTGAGATGCGCGACGCCTCCGTCGAAACGCTGTGCTCCCTGCTGGGCCGCGACGACGAGCACGCCGCACGCGCCGCATCCGGGATGCTCGGCTTCCTCGACGCCGTCTGCATCGACTGGGTCGACGAAAGCTGCCCCGCCCCCGAACGCGACGACATCATCGACACCGCCATCGGCGCACTCACGGGGGCACTCGCCGCTACACAGAAGTAGCACTTCGAGAGGTCTATCCCCTAAACTTTGCGCATGCACAAGTTGACCTCCGGCGCCCTCGTTGTCGCCCTGACCGGCACCGCCGTCACCGTCCCCGCCACCATCAACCCCACCGCCCACTACGCCGAAGCGCAAGGCCTCCTCGGCCTCGGCGGGCAGGCGTTGCAGGGGCTCGTCGAAAAGGGCGAAGCCAAAGTCGCCGAACTCGAATCCCAGCTATGGAAAGCCGACCTGGCGCTCAAGGGCGCGCAGGCTGTCCTCGAGATGAAGCGCTGGGGCGTCGTCCTCGCCATCGGCGAGGAGAACAAGAAGGCCAAGCAAGCCGAGTACGACCAGCAGAAACTGCTCGTCGACTCCGCCGAACTCCTCGTCCGCACCACCAAGACCTCCCTCGACGCCGCACGCAAAACACTCGCCGTGACCAAGAAGCAGCTCGAGGACTTCAACGGCAAAGACCCATCCGCCTACGAAGACGCCCCCGAACCCGACATCAAACCCGTCGCCCTGCCCACCAACCTGCGCGAAGCCCTTGAGAGCATCACCGCGCAGCAGGAGGCAGTGGCCAAGCGCCAAGCACTTTTCGACGAAGCCGACTCCGCCTACACCAAACGCAAAAAAGAAGTCGACTCCAGCTGGTTCAGCTGGCTCGCCCCCTCCAACACCAAGGAGCTCGAGGGCCTGAAGAACCGTCGCGACGCCCGCAAAGCCAAACTCGACCTCGAACAAGCCCGCCTGGACAACATCACCCGCTCCATCGAACTCTTCGAAACCGTCGAAGCAGCAACGCCTTCGCACGAGGGCCACGGCGCCGACCGCTACGACGCCACCACCCCCACCAACATCGACGACGCTTCTCGACAGCTCGAGTTCGCCAACAGCACCCTCGAAGCCGCCACCCACCGCAAGGCCAACATCGAAGCCAACCTCGCCGCACTCACCGGATGGCAAGAGCGCAACCCATTCACCGGCTTCTGGCACAACGCCGACAAGTGGACCCTCGAACGCGCCCTCCGCGCCGTGGACAACGAAATCACCGACGCCACCAAACGCATCGCCGACAAAGCCGCCGCGCTGGAGGAACTGAAGAACGCGCCCGCGGAGACCGAGCCTTCGGCGCCGGAGGGTGTTGAGCCCTCTGAGACCGAGACTGCCGAGCCTTCTGCGACGGTAGAGCCTTCTGCGGCTGCCGAGCCGACCGAGGAGTCCGCCCCGCGGACACCGGAACCGTCGGAATCTGAAGCGCCTACTACCCCTGAATCTCCCGCAACCTCCTCAGAGGAGTCCGCCCCGCGGACACCGGAAACACCGGAAACAACAGAGCCAACTACGGACCTGTCCACGGCAACCTCAACACCAGCGACAACGTCTACTTCAACTCCGGAGGAGTTCGCCCCGCGGACACCCGAAGCTTCCGAAAGCGTTGAACCTGCAGACACTTCCGCCGAACCCGAAGATCAAATCGATATCGACGAGCTCACCCACAACCTCGACGAGGCAAAGAAACTCGAGCAGGACATGCTCGATTTGCAGAAGCTGCTGCAGCAGTACATCAACAAGCCTGAAGCCGAGACAACCGAGCCGTCCGAGACTGAGGTGACTCCAACGACCGTGACCGAGGTGTCCGCGGCAACCCCAGCACCAGCGACAACGTCTGCCCCGACCTCATCGGAGGTGTCCGCCGCGCGGACGACCCCGACTGAAATCCCTTCGAGCCAGCAGTCTGCCCCGCGGACAACTGAAGCCGCAAAGCCAGGTGTTGAGGTGTCCGCGGCAACCTCAACACCAGCGACAACGTCCACCCCAACCTCGGAGGTGTCCGCCGCGCGGACAACCACTTCGGCAAAGCTGTCCACGGTAGCCGTGGCCCCTACAACCTCGTCCGAGGTGTCCGCCGCGCGGACAACGGAGGAGACAGAACCGACCGCTGAAGATTCCGCCGCGCGGACAACCCCGACTGAAATCCCTTCGAGCCAGCAGTCTGCCCCGCGGACAACTGAAGCCGCAAAGCCAGGTGTTGAGGTGTCCGCGGCAACCTCAACACCAGCGACAACGTCTGCCCCGACCTCATCGGAGGTGTCCGCCGCGCGGACAACGGAGGAGACAGAACCCACTGCTGAAAGTTCCGCCCCGCGGACAACTAGCCAGGCGCCGGAAACTACGCAGCAGGCCAAACCAACGCAGCAGACGGAAGGGGCTGCGAGTGGGGCGGAGGGGTCGTCGGCAAGTAGTTGGCTGTGGCTGATCCTGCCGCTGCTGCTGGCGCTTGGGTTCGGCGGTGCGGCGTACGCGGACCTGATTCCGGGCGTGCGACTGCCGAGGATGTAGCGCGCGCACCAGATTCCTTGTTTTCTGCAGGCGGATTTGGAAAAGCCCTGGTCGCGGGAGGCGAGTGAGGGAATTTGGTGTGCATAGAGAAGGTCTGAGTGCCAATGGACGCAACCTCTTTTGGGCTAGCTATTCATACTAGCTGGTAATAAAAGCGCTAGATGTTTAGGCTTGCGTCTTTTGGCACTGGCTCCCGGGAAGAGTCGGAAAGACTACCCCAGGCTGAACTTTGAGCCCCGAGGCCCCTCCTTTTATGCCCGCCGGGGGTGTTCCATTGACTGGAACGTGGGTTTTAGCCAATTATTCTTCCGTTTAAAGTCACTCCCACAGATGACACAGATCACAGAGGGGAAGTGGCTATGAGTAAGATCGCAGAACTCATTGATCCGGTCGGAGGATACGTTTCCGGCAAGATTTTCGCCGACGAGGACATCTACCGCCAGGAGTTGGAGACCGTCTGGCAGCGTACCTGGGTGTTCCTTGCGCACGAGTCGATGCTGCCGAAGCGCGGGTCCTACATCCAGACTTACATTGGTGAGGACCCGGTCATTGTTGTGCGCCAGAAGTCCGGCGAGGTCAAGGCGTTCCTGAACCAGTGTCGCCACCGCGGTATGCGTATCTGCCGCGCTGACCGCGGTCAGGCGAAGTCCTTCATGTGTTCCTTCCACGGCTGGTCTTACGACCTTGAGGGCAACTTGACCAACATCCCGCATGAGAACAATGCGTACCCGGAGGGCATCGATAAGTCGAAGTTGTCGGCAATCAAGGTGCCGCGCATCGAGAACTACAAGGGCTTCATCTTCGGCTCCTGGGATGAGACGATCCCGCCGCTGGAGGAGTACCTGGGCAACGCGAAGTACTACCTGGACGGCTACATGGACCGCTACGAGGGCGGCATGGAAGCCATCGCTGTACACAAGTGGGTCCTGCCGGCGAACTGGAAGTTCAACGTTGAGCAGCCGACGTCCGACATGCAGCACTCGGAGATCTCCCACGTCTCCGCGGTGGAGGCGCTCAGCTCCGGCTCGGACACCTTCGACCGCAAGACCGGCCGCAAGAAGGTCCCGGAGGGCCGCCAGTTCCTCAGCCCGTACGGTCACGGCGGTGCGTTCTTCGGCAAGCGTGACGCGGAGATCCCCAACACCGGCCCTGCGCTGATCGAGTGGGAGAACACCATCCGCGACTCCATCGTGGAGCGCCTCGGTGAGTTCCGCGAGGTCCGCGGCCACATGAACGTCTTCCCCAACTTCATGCTGCTGGGCAACTACACCTTCCGCGTCACCCACCCGCGTGGCCCGAACGAGATGGAGATCTGGTCCTGGGCGTTCGTGCCAAAGGACGCGCCGGAAGAGGTCAAGGAAGCCATCCGTGTCGACGTCATGCGCACCTTCTCCCCTGGCGGCATGTTCGAGCAGGACGACGCCGAGAACTGGGAGGAGATGCAGCACATCCTCCGCGGCGCGAAGTCCCGCGAGACCGGCTTCACCTACAACATGCGCCGCGTCCCCGTCAGCTACGACGATGACGGCTACCCAGGCGCGTCCACGGCACATGTCTACTCGGACAACGCCGCGCTGAACATGTACGGCTTCTACCGCGACCTGATGGAAGACAAGTCTTGGGAACAGCTCAAGGCCGAACGAGGGGGCGTTCCGGAGGTTGACCAGCGAGACTTCACCAAGGTGATGGATCCGGAAGCAGCAGCGGCAGCTGCAGCCTCTGACGGTGCTTACGAAGGCAACGTCGATTAGTCCCTAGCTTTTACACGACCTTTGAAGGAGAAACCCATGGCGAGCAACAACACGCAAGCGTCAGAGGCAGTGACCCAGGCCCCTGCGGGTGCGGAAGATGAGCGCCTCATCGCGCGCTTCCTGTACGACGAAGCCGAAATGATGGACAACATGCAGTGGGAAGACTGGCTCGACTGCATGCACGACGACGTCGACTACTGGGCGCCGGTCCGCGAAAACCGTGTGGCCCGTGAGCGTAAGGAAGAGTTCTACCCGAAAGGGACGTCGGTCTACTTCGAGGAATCCAAGGAGTTCCTGCGCCAGCGCGTCGTCCGTCTGCAAACCAACATGGCGTGGGCCGAGGAGCCGCCGTCACGTTCACGCCACATGCTCACCAACCTGCGCATTGACGAGCGTAGCGACGGCGCCTTCGCCGTTCGTTCGAACTTCCTCATCTATCGCTCACGTGGAGAGCGCTACGAGGACACCATCGCAGGTGAGCGCCGCGATGTCATCGTGCGGGCACCGGAATCGCGTTACGGATTCCTGGTGCTCGAACGTGAGATCCGCTTCGATATGGCAACCATCCTCGTCAAGAACTTGTCTCTGTTCTACTAAAGAAAGGAAACGCTCTTGAGTACACAGATTGAAACCACGAACCTCCTGCGCATCGGCGTTGTCGTCTATGATCTCGACGCCAAAATCAAGGATTACTCCCGCATCTACGGCATTACCGACTGGGACATCGCCGAGCACGCGCCAACCGACGCAGTAGCGCACGGTCGACGCCTGGCGACGACCCCGGGCACCTGGCGGAGCGCCGTCGGCACCACCCCTGCCGTCAACGGCGAGAAGGGCCCAGGCGGACGCCCGGCGTCGAGCCTTACCTTCGAGCTCATCGAACCAACCGGCGGCGAGAGCCCCTTCAACGAGTTCCTGCGCACCAAGCGCGAAGGCATCGCGTTCCTGCAGGTCCGCTCCACCGCGGCCAACGACGAGGCGGTCGCGGAGCACTTCAAGGCGCTCGGCTACGACATCGCCTACACAGCAACTGTCGACGGCGCCACGCGCACCTTCTACGACACGCGCGAGAACCTGGGCGGCTTCCTCGTCGAGATGCTTCCGGCAACCGCCGCCGACCCGGCCCAGGTGAGCACCGACACCCGCCCGACTCAACCGGTGCAGGGCATGTACCACTTCGGTGTCCTCGTGCACGACGTCATGGCGGCGCTGCCGCACTACCGCGACGTCTTCGGCATCCAGCGCTACGAGATGAAGACGTGGGAGACCGGCTTCGGCCGCCTGGACAAGCCGTACTACCGTGGCAAGGACGGCGACACCGGCTACTTCACCGCCCAGGGCACCGCCGGTGACTTCGGCTTCGAGATCATCTCCGTCAACCACGGCGACTGCCACTACAACCGCGAATTCTTCGATGAGCGCGGCCCGGGCATCCACCACTACTTCGCGTGGATGACCACGGAGGACTCCGAGTGGGACGAGGTCGTCGCCTCCATGACCGAGGCTGGCCACCCACTGTGCATGGGCTCTAACCTGCGCGGCGGCGCCGCCGAGTTCGGCTACTTCGACACCTTCGACGCGCTCGGCGGCTACCTCATCGAGATCGTCGCGCGCCGCGAGCCACCGAAGCCGGAGTTCGCCGCACCCGACTGGATCGTCGACTTCGAGGAGCTCGTATGATCCGCATCGTTCATCGCGGAGCCACCGACGCTCCAGAAAAGCTTCTTCACGACGTCGCATCCCTCCGCCAGCGCGACGGAATCAAGGAAGCCGAGGCCTATCAAACCCTGGCGGTCGAGGACGAGGACTACGCCGTCGCGATTCTCGCGGCGAACGTGTCCGACTACGCAGAGATCGTCGAGAAGCTGCCGGAACTCCCGAACCTGCACACATTCGTGCAGGACGGCACGACGGAGATCTACGAGCAGTCCAAGTACGTCCTCGCCGACGGCGTGTGGGCCCCAGAAGCGGGCTACGACGCCCGCATCATGTGGCCGGCGCGCGGGCCAGTCAGCATTGTCATCCAGAACGCTTTCGTCGAAAACCCTGAGATGCGCGCGCTGACCGCCCAGGAAATCACCGAGACCCGCCGTGAGCCGGGCTGCCTCTACTACGCGTGGATGGAGAACCTGGAACTGCCCAATCACCTCATGCTGCTTGAGGTGTGGGCGGACCAGACAATCTACGACCATCACTGGTTCGGGCGCATGGCCACGGGCGAGTACCGCGGCAACTCCGGACGCGAGGCCGCCACGCCGCAGCGCGGAGAACTTACCCGCGAGTTCTACCGCCAGCAGCCCTTCGAGTACCACTACGGACGCCTCCTCCCTGAGGCAACCGAAAACTATTCCCACTCCGTTGCGTGGTCCGCGCGCTAGCTGACCACCCCATCCCTTTCAGGAGACCCACATGACTAACATCACCCATGCCCCGCCGGTAGACCTCGCGAAGCATGAGCGCACGCCGAAAGAGCGGCGCCTCGCCCTTGGTTCGTCCTTCCTCGGCTCCACCGTGGAGTACTACGACTTCCTGCTCTACGCAGCCGCAGCTGGCCTGGTGTTCCCGCAGCTCTTCTTCGCGAACATCGACCCGAAGCTGGGCACGATGCTCTCCTTCGTCATCTTGCTCACCGGCTACCTCTCCCGCCCGATTGGTTCGATGGCGTTCGGCCACTTCGGCGACAAGTACGGCCGTAAAAACGTGCTGGTCATCACGCTCATGACGATGGGTCTGGTGTCCATTTCGATCGGTTTGATGCCGTCCTCGCAGATGATTGGGCCGGCCGCTCCGATTCTGCTGGTCATCCTGCGCATCATCCAGGGCATGGCGATCGGCGGCGAATGGGCCGGCGCCACCCTGATGGCCATGGAGAACTCCACCGCCAAGAACAAGGGCTTCGGCGCCTCCGTCGCTATCGCTGGCGGCCCAGCAGGCGCCATCTTGTCGACGCTGGTCCTCGCGATCTTCGCGAAGGCTTCCGGCGACAACTTCGCCAACCCCGAGCAGTACTTCATCACCGACTGGGGCTGGCGCGTTCCGTTCCTGTTCTCCGCAGCCATCGTCATCGTCGGCCTGTTCATGCGCGCCAACGTGAAAGAGTCCCCAGAGTTCGAAGCCGCCCGGCGCGCCGGCAAGGTGCATACCGGTGTGCCGCTGGTCCGCATGCTGAAGGAGGCTCCGCGCGAGCTGGTCCTCGGTGCGCTCGCCGGCACCGCCGCACTGTTCGTGCAAGGTCTGCAGGGCTCGTTTATGGTGCCGTACATCGTGAACGCGACCGCTGAAACTGAAACGCCAGTCGGCCGCTCGACTGCGCTGATGATGGTTACCGTTGGTTCCGCCATCGCGATCTTCGTCATGCCGGGCCTCGCCGCCCTGTCTGACCGCCTCGGACGACGCCGCGTCATGCTGGCCGGTGGTTTGGTCTCCATCATCGGCATCTGGATCGTTTTCAACATGATCGACTCCGGTGACCCAACCAAGATCTGGATCGGCATGGTCCTGCTCGTATGCGTGGTCCAGCCCGCACAGTACGGCCCGATCGGCGCATTCATCTCCGAGAAGTTCGTCCCCGAGCTGCGCTACACCGGCTCCGGTATCACCTACCAGGCGGCGTCCATCCTCGGCGCTGGTACCGCACCGCTGGTCGCGACCCGCTTCGTCTCCCCGGAGACCGGCCTGACCCCGCTGGCCATCATCATCTCGGTCCTCTTCGTGATTTCCTCGCTGGCGATTTACTTCTCCAAGGAAACCGCTCAGAGCATGGGCCACGCGGAGCGCTTCACCAAGACGAATATGTTCAAGGGCTAGGTCAAGGGCTCACACAGCACGAAAAAATACCCCGGAGCTACTCTGGGGTATTTTCTTATTGCCTTAGTCGACCGGCTTCACCAGCCGCCGGGCAACCGGGGTGAACGCCCCCACGATAAACCCGAGAGTCAGCGCCGAGACGATCGTCGCCTCACGGGCAGCTTCAAAATGGCCGACCCACACGACGGAAAGCACCAACGCCAGCAACACACACACGATGTCGAAGACTAGCTTGACCTTGTAGAACGGTTTTCGACGCAGCGTCGCAACGGTAGCGACGAAGCCCTCGCCCGGCAGGAAGACGGCGTTGGCAGTAGCCAGAATCGCCACGCCAAAGCCGAGCACCACCAACCCGACCGCGACGAGCGCAACCTGCGCCGCGTAATTCGTCGATGCCAAAGGGCGGCACACATACATCCACAAGTCCAAGCTCACGCTGCCGACAAGCAGCGCGGGCAGCTGCAGCCAGTACCTGCGCGGGAAGTCCTGGCGCAGCATCACCCACTGCGCCGCAATGAGGAACAGGTTCAGCGCAAACGTCCACCCGCCAAAGCTCAGCCCACCGATCAGCGTCATCGCGTACACCGGTGACGAGACCGGCGGCGTCCCGAGCTGACTGGTCGTCACAAGGGCGGTACCGGCCATCATCACCACAATGGCGAACACTGAATATGCGTAGTCTCTCGGCCGCGCCGAGTGTTTCGAGTCGCTCACTTGCGATACCTCCTTGTTAAGGCTTGTTAAGGACTTGTTAAACACCAGGGACACCCAAACATTCCTGTCTGAGTGCCCCTGAAGTAGTCAGTAGTAATTACTGCACGCGCATGCTTGCAGCCTGCTTGTACGCCTCCCACGCCTTACTTGCCTGGGCGTTGAGCGTTGCCACCGCAACGAACCTGTCCGGGCGGACAAGCACCGTACCAACCGCGCGGGTATCAAAGAAGCCCTTCAGCGCACCCGTGATGTCCGAGACAACCTCGGTGTCCGCCGACGCGTACTCCTTCGCCCACTCGACCTGCGTCGGGCTGACCGCACACACCAGTTTGACGTTCGCCTTTGCCATCTCAGCGAGCTGCTCCGGCGTGAACAGGCAGGCCGGGTCCACGCCCCAGGTCACCACGGCGTGGTTGAGGCCCAAGGCGTCGTCGAGAAGCACCTCGGCGCCGTTGTACTCGACCTTCGGCTGGATGATCTGCAGGCCCACCGGCGACATCTTGTTCACCGCAACGCGCGACGTGACGATGCGCGGGCGATGCGACGGATCATTCGAACGATCCGCAACACCAGGCTTCAACGTCGCCTGATCCACCACCGCGCCACGGCCGTAGCGCGGCACCGGCTTGAACTTCATGTCCGCGAAGTACTCCTTGACACGCGGCGAAAGGTTCATCAGCTTCGCCGCCGTGTCGCGCACGAACGCCACCTTCTTATCCGTCGGCTTAATCACCGTGCCGAACGTCATCGACAAATCGATCATGGCCTTGGCGTGGTCGCGGCGCTCGACATCGTAGGTATCCAGCAACTCCGGGCTGAAGTTGCCCTGCAGCACGCCGGCGAGCTTCCACGACAGGTTCGTCACGTCGCGGATACCCGAGTTGTACCCCTGGCCCATCCACACCGGCATCAAGTGCGCCGCGTCACCGGCAATGAGCACGTTGCCCTTCCGGAACGTCCGCGCCATCCGGCCGTGGTGCGTGAACACGCGGCGGCGGATCACGTCCAGCTTCGTGCCCTCCGGGATGTGCTCCGACAGCAGCTCCTCAATGAAGGCATCCTCGTCGACCTTCTCGGTCGGCTCGTCGTCGAACAGCATGAACTCCCAACGACGCACCCCGCGCGGCAGGCCAATGGACACGTACGGGCGGTTCGGGTCGGCACCGAGGTACACATTCGGGGCGCCCAGCGGATCATTGTTGACGTCAACAACAACCCACCTTGTCGACGGCGACTTCCCCTCAAACTCCGTCCCCATCCACTTCCGAGTAAACGAACGGCCGCCCTCACAACCAACGAGGTACCTCGCGGTGATCTGCTCCTGCTCGCCCGTGCGCTCCTCCCCCTCTTCACCACGCACGACCTCAAAGGTCGCGCGGACGCCACCATCGACCTCCTCGATCTTCACCAGCTCACGACCAAACGTGGTGGTGACGTGCGGGAACCTCGCCAACCCATCGAAGGAAGCCTTATCCGCCAGCGGCTGCAGGAACCCAAACTTACGAGGCCACCCATACGGCTCACCCTGCGGGTTATTCGTCAGGATGACGTTGCCGGCACCATCGACCAAGCGCATGATGTGATGCGGAATCGTGTACGGCCGGAACTCCTCCGCCAGGCCCATCGCCTGGATAGTGCGCATGGACTCGTCGTCGAGGCCCACCCCGCGCGGGTAGTCAATCAGCTGGTCACGCTTCTCCATGACCGCGACCGAAACACCACGGATGCCAAGCAGGTTCGCCAGCGCTAGGCCAACCGGTCCCGTACCGATGACCAGCACATCAACGTCTGCTTTCAACTCTCCCATGGTGTTCGCTCCTTGACTTTCGACAATAGATCCAGCGCAGTGAGTCACCTCACTTTCACATGTGTTTCTAGTTCTAATCACAGGAGCAAGTTGACGCATCTCCAATTCCGTTTTTCGGAACATGTGAGAGTGGGTGCGCGCACCAGATTCCTTAATTTTCTCGGGGTGCTCGACGTTTTAGCAGGTCAGGAGAAGGCCGTGAGGGAATTTGGTGTCATAGCGCCCCGGCTTTGCACCAAATTCCGGGATTTTGGGGAGTCGGGTTTGCAAAAGACCAGGTCACCTAGGGTACGTGAGGGAATTTGGTGCGCAGTCTACTCAGATTTGCTCTCGCGCTTGATCAGCGGCTCCAACTTGTCGCGGAGACGCGCCTTCCAGTCGGCGGCGGCCTCCTCGTAGCCTTCCTCGTGCGGGTGCATGCCGCGGTGGGTGAATTTGACGCGGGTGTCGCCGTCGGGGGCGTCTTCAAGCTCGAAGATGATGTCGGTGTCGTCCCACTCGGGGTCCTCGAGCAGGTTGCCGGTGGGCTCGACGCGCCAGACGAGGCGGTCGCCCTGCTCGGCTTCGGAGACGTAGAGCTCGGCGAATTGGTCGTCGTTTTGGAAGTGGAACTCGCCGCCGGCGGTGTCGGCGGAGCCCTCGATGGTTTCGTCCCACCACTCCTGTGGCCTGGTGATGGCGCGGAAGACTTCGGTGCGGCTCGCCGGGACCTCGAAGGAGGTGGAGAAGTCCTTCACGGCGCGGAATTTGGTGCCGTCGGAGAACTCGTAGTCGGGCATGGCGCCGTCGGGGTCGTAGATGGAGACGTCGAAACCTTGGTCGCGGATCTGCTTGATGCCTTCTTTAATCAGCAGGCGCCCGGCCTTGTTGAAGGAGGTGACGTGGGAGACGTCGAGCACCAGGCGGTTGCCGGCGAGGCGGTATTCGCCGAGGTCGTGGAGGATTTTCTCGGCGGCAGTGAAGTTGATCATGCCCTGGAGCTGCACGACGGTCTTCGCTTCTCGACGATCCACCGTCCGGATCCCTGGCGCCGCGTAGTAGTCGGCGCTCATCAGGTTGAGGCCGAGGGATTCGGAAAGCTCGCGGAAGATCTTCACGCCGCGTACCGAGTTGCCCTGTTTGTCCAGGCGCGGGCTGAGCGACGCGATGCCGAGCTGCCCCGGCATCGTGCCGATGAGGCCACCGGCCACGCCCGACTTGGCGGGGATGCCCACGTTGACCATCCAGCGGCCGGAGCCGTCGTACATGCCGGCGGACGTCATCACGGCCTGTGTCACCCGGCTAGCCGCAGCGGACATGATGCGCTCGCCGGTGATCGGCTGGACGCCGCCGTTGGCCAAGGTGGCGGCCATCACGGCGAGGTCGCGGACGGTGACCAGGATGGAGCACTGCTGCGTATACGAGTTCACGGCGTCGTGGGCCTGGTCCTGCACCATCCCGAACTCCCGTAGCAAGTGCGCGATGGACAGGTTGCGGTGCGCGGTTGCCAGCTCGTCGTCGAGGATGTTTTGGTCGATGCGCAGTTCACGGCCCGCAAGGCGGGAAAAGAACGACCGAATCTTCTCGACGCGGTCTTCGACACTCGAATCCGCCCCGTTGATGAGCTGGTTCACGGCGATGGCGCCCGCATTGATCATGGGGTTTGAGGGCCGGTTGGTGGCGTCGTCAAGAGAAATGGCGTTGAAGGCCTCCCCTGAGGGCTCAACCCCCACAACCTTGTGCACCTCCTGCGCGCCGAGCTCCTCGAGCGCGAGGGCGTACACGAACGGCTTCGAGATCGACTGGATGGAGAACTCGTAGCTGTCGTCGCCGACGGAGTACAGGTGGCCGGACGTGGTGCACACGGCGAGGCCGAGCTTGTCCGGGTCGGCGGTGCGCAGCGACTCGATGTAGTCGGCGAGCTCGCCGGCGTCGTCGTCGCGGACGAGGTCGAGGATCTTATCGAGGTACGCAGGCACTGGGGTTGGCATGCCGACCAGCTTACTTCCCACATAACATCCCACATAACATCCCACATGTGGGATGTTGGGTGGTATGTTGAGTTTATGCAGGTAGAAGAAGTATCGAAGATCGTCGCAGATCTGCGGTTGGTTGGTGAGACCCCGCGAGTTGAGGTGAAATCGAACGTCGGGAAGAGCATTCTGGAGACGCTCTCGGCGTTTGCGAATACGCAGGGCGGAGTCATTTTGATCGGATTGAGCGAGGACGCATCCTTCGCCCCGCTCGATAGGTTCGATGCGCAGCGCGCCCAGGATGCGGTCGCGTCGCGCTGTGACCAGCTCTCACCAGTGCTTCGGCCGCTTGTGACGCCAGTTCCGTTCGAAGGGGCCGTGATTGTAGTCGTCGAGGTGCCCGCCCTTCCCCCGCGCGAGCAGCCCTGCTACGTCAAGGAACGAGGGATGTACAAGGGCAGTTTCACCCGCACCGGGGAAGGCGAGCGACGCCTCGAGCCCTACGAAATTGACCGCCTGCTCGAGGAACGCACCCAACCCACGTGGGATGAAGAACCAGTTGCAGACGCCTCCCCGGACGACCTGGATACCGACCTGCTCACCCCCTACCTCTCCCATCAGAAATCACTGCGGCCGCGCACCTTCAAGCAAGGTGATGTGACCGCAATGCAGCGCCTGCGCATCCTCGACGGTGAGCACCCCACACTCGCTGCGCTTCTCACGATGGGCGAGTACCCACAGCAGTTCTTCCCACGCTTGACCATTACGTTTACTCTCTTGCCAGGCACTGAGATCGGGGAGGTCGCGGAAGGAATTCGGTTCCTGGACAACGCGACGCTCACCGGCACGATTCCCGAAATGGTCGAAGCGGGCGTCGAACTTGTGAAGAAGAACATGCGCACCGCGAGCGTCATCGGCGATGTGTACAGGAAAGACATGCCGGACTACCCGGTGGAGGCAGTACGCGAGGCGCTGGTCAATGCCGTCATGCACCGCGATTACTCCCCTGCCGCGCGTGGGGGCCAGGTCCAGATTATGATGTTCGCCGACCGTCTGGAGATCACGAATCCTGGGGGCCTCTACGGCGGAGTCACCACGGAAAACCTTGGCGACGCCGGGGTCAGCAACTCACGCAACCAGCGGCTTTCTACGTTCCTGGAGGAACTGCGCTTCGACGACGGCGGACCCGTCGCGGAAAACCGTGGCTCCGGAATCGCCGTGATCGAACAAGCGCTTGCCAAAGCGCTCATGCCCCCACCGACGTATGCAAACTCGCTCACGCACTTCACGATCACCTTCCACAAACGCAGAATCATCGCAGCAGAGCGGCACGGGACGGCCATCGACCAAGTGAAAGATCTCCTTGCCACGAAGGAGTCCTGGTCCACGACCGAGCTCGTAACGGAGACGCAGCTGAGCCGAACAGCGGTCCAAAACGCACTCAATCGCCTGGTAGACGCCGGAGAGGCGGAGCGAACAGAGCCTCATAAGAGCCCCCGCCAGCGCTACCGCGCAACATAACATCCCACATAACATCCCACATGTGGGATGTTGGGTGGTATGTAGGGCATCCGATTAAACACGAGTATATTCGTGTTTATGTTCATTGACGAGAAACCGAACCCGAAGCAGGCCTACCTAAGCGACGAGCACGCCGAGATCATCAAGGCAACGCTCCCGCCGGTAGGCGCGAACATCCAGACGATCACGAAGACCTTCTACAACAAGATGTTCACCGCCCACCCCGAGCTCATCTCGGACACGTTCAACCGTGGCAACCAGAAGCAGGGCGCGCAGCAGAAGGCGCTAGCGGCGTCGGTGGCGACGTTCGCCACGCAGCTGGTGGACCCCGAGGCACCGGACCCAGTGATGATGCTGGACCGCATCGCGCACAAGCACGTCTCGCTGGGCATCACGGCAGACCAGTACCAGATCGTGCACGACAACCTGATGGCCGCCATCGTCGAGGTGCTTGGTGACGCCGTCACCCCAGAAGTCGCCGAGGCCTGGGACAAGGTGTACTGGCTGATGGCCGACGTCCTGATCAAGCACGAAGGCAAGCTCTACGAATCGGACGGCGTGGAGGCAGGCGACGTGTTCCGCACCGCCACCGTCACGGAGAAAACCCAGCTCAGCGACACTGTCTACGCCTACACCCTGGAGGGTGACTTCACTGCGCCGCGCCCAGGCCAGTACACGTCGGTCGGCGTGAAGCTGCCGGACGGCGCGCGCCAGCTGCGCCAGTACTCCATCATCGAAGGCGACGCCTCCCACTACCGCATCGCCGTGGAGACCGAGGGCGAAGTGTCCACGTTCCTGCGCGACCACGTCAACGTCGGCGACACCGTCGACGCCACGCTCGCCGCCGGCGACCTGGTACTGCAGCCGGGCTCGAACCCAGTGGTGCTGATCTCCTCCGGCATCGGATCCACGCCGATGACCGGCATCTTGGGGCATCTCGCGGCGGAGGGCTCACCGCGCAAGGTCACGGTCGCACACGCCGACGAGTCACAGCAGTCGTGGGCGCAGGCAGATGAGATGCGGATGCTCGTCGAGAAGCTTGACGACGCCTCCCTGCACCCCTACTTCCGTGCCGAGGGCCAGCGCCTCAACGTCGCTGACCTGGACGTTTCCGGCGCGGATGTGTACCTGTGCGGCGGCGAGGGTTTCCTGCAGTCCATCCGCGACGACCTGGCACAGCTCGACCCGGCGAACGTGTACTTCGAGCTGTTTAGTCCGAACGACTGGCTGATCGGTTAACCAGCCGGGCCCCGCACTGCCCCGGCGCGTCGAACGGCATGAAGTCGAGGTGGTGGGGGCCGATAGTGGCGTCGATAAACCCCTGGTGCAGTGCGCAAATCGTGGCTGCGGGCGGGGTGCCGTCGGCGGCGACGAACGGGCACGCCTGCAGGCCGACCTCCACAGAGGCGTCGCCGTCAGCCTCGCGGACGAGCGGGTCGAAGCCCATCTCGCGCAGGGAGCGCAGCACCGCGGCGGCAAGCTCTTCGAAGTCCTCGGGTGGTTCGCCGAAACGGTCCGCGTTGCGCCGCGCCCACACGCGCCCGAAGTCGCGGGCAGCGTCCAGATCGAAGCCGGCGAGCGACTCAATCAGCGACTCGACGAGCGCGACGTACTCGTGCATCACAGCGTGATGCTGCGGGGTGCGCGCATGGTAGACGTGCGAGGGGCGGCCGCGGGTAGTGCGGCTGGCCACGCGCCAGCCCACCAAACCGCGCTCCGCCAGCTCATCGATGTGGCCACGCACAGTATTGACGTGGATGCCAAGCTCCTTGCTCAGCTCGCTGAGCAAGGCACCCTCCGGGAAGGAATCGAGCGCATCGAGGACCTCACGCTGCTTCGGGCTCAGCTCTGCCGCGCGGCGCATAAGTTCCGCGGTGGGCAGGGGGGCGGCGGCGTCGTCGATAGTCATAGTTCGATCTCACACTGCGACGGGCGACTATACGGCAGCAGCTTGTGCACGATGCCGCCGCTGAGTTCATCCAGGTAGCCGGCGTGCAGGGCGCAGATGACCGAACTTGGCGCGCTGACGCCCACCGTCGTGAACGGGCAAGCGTTGAGGCCAATGTTGCCGGACTGGTTTGGGTAGGAGGGATCGAAGCCGAGGTCCCGCAGGATCGCGATCAAGGCGTTGAGCTGGGACGCACCGGAGGCATCCGACTGCACCTCGCGGCCGTTGTGGGTCTGGCGCGCCCACTGACGGCCGATCTCGCGCGCCTTCTCCGTATCGCCCTCGGTGAGGCACTCCGCCATCGTCCTGACCAGGCCGATGTACTCGCGAGTCACGGTCGAGTGGTGCGGGGTGCGCGTGTGGAAAATGTTGCTCGGGCGGCCGCGTCCCTCGCTCGGAGCCGTGGTGACCTGCACCAAATCCCGCGCCAACAACTCATCCAAATGCCCGCGGATCGTGTTGGGGTGCATCCCCATCTCCTTGGCAAGGTCGCCGACCTGCGCCCCATGCGGGTGCAAAGCTAGGCGATCAAGCACCTCGCGCTGCTTCACGCTCAACTCGGCGGCGCGGTCCATCAGGTCCGTCGTCGGTTGAGGCGGGGTCGCCGAATTCACGTGTCCTCCTTCGGTCAGAGCTCTTTACCAGCTTAAACCGAAATCGCCGATTTTCCCTATTCCAGGCCGTATTTATTGAAAGAACGTGACGAAGAGGTTATTTCGCACTTTCTCGCCATAACACCTGGTACTTCACTATTGGCCACCAACCACGTAGCCAGGTCAGTGTCAATCATGCGGGCGAGGGACAAGATTTGCGCGAATGCCTCCTCAACTGTTCTCCTTCTTTTTTCATTTCGATGCGTTTGTCCACGAAGTGGGACACCATTCAGTAACGGTTCATGATGCGCAACACGGTTTCGAAGTTCATTAATCTCTTGGCACAACTGATGAACCCACACACGAGAAAAAGTTATCGCTCTCGCCTTTTCAGGATGCTCATCCCGCTGACGTGCAGCTTCTCGCCTGCCGCCGGGGAATGCTTTTGCTAGAACTGGCCAGTTCCGCTCATTGTCAACCTTTCTGCGCCAAGGACCTCGGCCGGTATAACCGCCTTTATCAAACAGATTCGTCCAGAAGCCAAACATGCAGTTGGCCACTAGTCTCCCTGGTAAATCCCCACGTTCCGAGTTCAATCTCACGTGAGCAGGCAGACGTTCCCAAGCACTAGCCAAAGCCGTTCGCGACCGGTCGTCCAAAGGCATTTCCTGATACCACTGCACGCCCCATTTCTCGGTCAGAACAGCATGAATAGCCTCACGTAACGCAACTTCGAGGACCGCTAAATCGGCCATAAAGGCCATGGACAAATCGCGATTCCATACATAAAGTTCAAGCGCCTCATCGGCGCAATGATGAGACGTGTGTGATAGAAATGTCGCCATCCGAGCAGGTGAAATAGACCCCCATAACAGGTGGTGGCGCCCTGTAGGCGGCTGCACTGGATACGTCATTGTGCTATTGTAGCCAACGTAGTCCCTCGGATCTGGGTCACAGACATAGACTCTGTGTTCCCCCGAGGGTTTTTCTATGGGTGCCGAGCTTTCCCTATTTCGAACCATATTTATTACGATCGAGACCGTGAATAAAAAAGGGCAGACCTCCGACGGCCTGGCGTGGGCCATCATCGCCGTATTCGTGGCGCTCATGGTGGTGTTCAGCGCGCTGAGCTCGACCGCAGGCGACGATGGCAGCTCGGCGCCAATCGACGCCAGCGGCGCCACCACCCTCGACGTCGACATCCACGGCATGGCCTTCACGCCGAATCGTATCGACGTCCCCTCCGGTACCCGCCTCATCCTCACCATCACCAACTCCGACGACCAACAGCACGACCTCAAGCTGGGTAGCGAGTACACCGGGCGCATCGATCCCGGCGACACCGTCGTCCACGACTTCGGCGTCTTCACCGAGTCCACGCAGGGCTGGTGCACGATCGCCGGCCACAAGGCGATGGGGATGGTGTTCGACGTCGTCGTCGGAGAAGCTAGCCCGAGCACAACACCGAGCGCCGCGCCCAGACCGGTAGTCGCCGCGGATGGGCCTGACGACGGCCTGGTCTACCGTGATCCGGCGCTGCCTCCCGCGCCCGATGTGGCTGTCCACGAGCACACCTGGCACGTTGCCGAAAGCGAGCGCCAGGTTGCGCCCGGCGTCACCCAGCCAGTGTGGACCTTCGACGGAAAAATGCCAGGTCCAGTACTGCGCGGGCGCGTCGGTGACCTGTTCCGCATCACCATCGTCAACGACGGCACAATGGAGCACTCCATCGACTTCCACGCGGGTGAGGTCAACCCCGATACAAATATGGCCCAGATCGCTCCGGGTGAATCGCTCACGTACGAGTTCGAAGCCCGCCGCTACGGGATCTGGATGTATCACTGCGCCACCATGCCGATGAGCCTGCACATCGCCAACGGCATGTTCGGCGCCGTCGTCATCGACCCACCGGACCTCACGCCTGTCGACGCCGAATACGTCCTCCTCTCACACGAGGTCTTCCTCGGCGAGGACGGCGCCGACCCCGAGCGAGTCGCCGCCGGGCTCTACGACCTCACCGCGTTCAACGGCTACCCCAACCAGTACCAGCAGCGGCCGATTCCGGCCCGCGTCGGCGATACCGTCCGGGTGTGGCTCTTCAACGTCGGCCCCGACAACCCACTGAGCTTCCACGTGGTCGGCGAAATCTTCGACACCGTGTTCAAAGAAGGCCAGTACCAGATCCGAAGCGCCACAGATACCGGCTCGCAGGCGCTCGGGCTCCTCGCCGCCCAGGGCGGGTTTGTTGAGATGACCTTCGACGAACCCGGCACCTACACCTTCGTGAACCACCAGATGACCGACGCCGAAAAGGGACAGCGCGGCCAGTTCGTGGTCACGCCCTAGAAGCTCGGCTCAAGCGATCCTGCTCAGGCAATCCCGCCGAAGGACGCCACAATCGCCGCCACCAGCGCCAACGCCAGGGCGGACTGCCCAGCGGGGCGCTCCACGTGGGCGCCCGCCACCGGGGCCTCGCGCTGCCCCCGCAGCACCGCCACTTGGGCCTTCACCGCCCTGCGCAGCAGCGGCAGGTACGCCACCAGTACGGCGAACACGAGCAGGCTCATCACCACCCGCAGCCAGGACTGCTCCGTCAGCAGCCACACCGCCAGCGCGAGGTTGTACAGCACGACCCGGAAGTAGGTACCCCGGGACAGTTCCAGCAGCCCGGCGCGCACCGCCTTCGGCCCGCCGCCCATCGTGGTGGGCAGCAGGTAGCTCATCGTACCGATGAGCAGCGGCGCCACGAAGCCGAGCAGGAGCGCCAGCGTGGGGATCTCCGGGACGGTCCGCACCAGGCCCACGGCGTACCAGAGCATCGCGCCGATCAGCCAGAACATCGCTACGAAGACGGACAGGCCTGGGTAGGTGATGCGGTCGCGTGGGTCGCGCAGGACGTCGATCACGTTGACCACGAAGCCCTGGAAGAGCCACAGCCACGCGCCGACGTAGACGAACGCGCCAACCGCAACCACCTGCGAAATTCCCAGCAGCGCGCCGGTAACCGCGCACGCAATCCCGGCCACCGCGCCCCAAATGGCTGCGCGGGTTCGGTCGCGCATGCCGTTGATCCGCCACATCGTTGGGAACAGCACGCTCAGGCTCGACATCGCGGCCAGGCCCACAAAGCCCGCGACGTTTGCGAACAGGTGCGCCTGGCGGATCTGCTCCTGCCAGGTGCCGGGCAGGCCCATCGACAGCGACGCACCAAAGCACACCCCGACGAGCAGGCAAGTGGCCGACGCCACGTACCCGACCGCGGCGGGCCGGTGCCGCTTCTCCGGGCCGGCATCACGCACCAGCCGGGCGAGCACCACCGCGTGCCACAGCACCGCACCTGCGACCAGCAACCCGCCGGCCCAGGTGACCAGCCAGTGCTGTTCCCACCAGCTGGCCAGGACCTGGCCCACCAGCACCAACACGACGCCGACGTTCAGGACCCAGGTGCGCCGCAATTGGGCCGGGCGCGCCTCCTCGGGAAGGCGCTGCTGCAGGAAACGCTCGGTCAGGTTCACGCTCCACAGCACGATCGAGTTCGCCACGATTCCGAGCGTGAAAATGTGAATCAGCAGCCACGCCGGTTCGGGGAACAGCGTGTGGGTGAGCCCGATCAAGATGAACACCCACATCCAGATGCTCACCGGCTTGGACGCCTTCCGGTGCCAGCTGCGTGCGCTCATTTACGCCGCCACCTTCGCGTCGCCGGACTTCGGGTTATCGCGGAAGCACCACCAGGTCACCGCACCAAAGACCAGGGCCGAGCATGCGATCATCACAAGCACATTGTGGTACGCCCCGGCGTAGGCGGGGGCGGCAAGCGCGTTGGTGGAGGCGTCGTAAATTGCGTCCATGCCGATGGGCTGCAGCTCAGCCGGGAGGTTGCGCACCATCCACATCGGCAGCAACGAGCCAGTCACCGCGACGGTGACAAGGGTGCCGAACTCGTAGGAGACCTCCTCGACGCCCGCCGCCATACCGGAACGGTGCAGGGGCGCGGCGCCGATAATCGCGATGGAGGACACGCTCATCACCGAGCCCGCAGAGAAGCCCATCACGGCCAGCGCCGCAATCTCGATGCCGAGGCTGCCCGCGTCCGAACCCCAGATCAGGGCCGCGGCACCCGCAGCCGCGCCCAGGAAGCCGCCGCCGATCAGCGGCAGGAAGCCAATCTTGTGCAGGTAGGCGCCCCCAAGCGTCGACGCCGGAATCGCGGCCGCCGCCATCGCGATGATGGTGGCCCCGGCGTGGAGGGGGGAGAAGCCGTCGACAAGCTGAAGCTTCTGCGTGGTCATCAGCTCGGCGCCGGCCATGAAGAACATGCCGCCGGCTGCTGCGACGACGCCGCCGGTGAACATGCGGGACTTGAAAATGTCGAAGGTGAGCAGCGGGTCCGCCAGCTTCCCCTGGCGGCGCACGAACAGCACCGCGCCGACGACGCACAGCACCACCGCCACCACGAACAGGGCCCAGCCGGAGTTCGGGTTCACCAATTCTTTGATAGCCATGGTCAGGCCCGACAGCGCGAACAGTGCGTACACCGAGGAAATGAAGTCCCAGTGCTTCGCCGGGTTCGGCATGTTCTCCGGGGCTAACCAGAACGTCAGGGCCAGGGCGATGAGCACGATCGGCACGTTAATGAGGAAGACGGAGCCCCACCAGAACGCCTCCAGCAGCGCGCCGCCGACCAGCGGGCCCAGCGCCGCACCCACCACGGCCACCGACCCCCAAATGCCGATCGCGGTGTTGCGCTCCCGCTCGTCCGAAAACGTCAAACGGATCAGCGCGAGCGTTGCCGGCATCATCACCGCAGCACCCATGCCGAGCAGCCCGCGCGCACCCACGAGCAGCCACGCCGACGGCGCAAACGCCGCCGCCAGCGACGCCACCCCGAACACCACCAGCCCAACAATGAACATCAGGCGATGCCCCAGCTTGTCCCCCAGCGTGCCCGTGCCCAGCAGCAGCCCCGCCAGCACTAGCGGGTAGGCGTTAATAATCCACAAGCCCTGGGTCGGGGTGGTGTGCAGCTGCTCGTTGAGCTCCGGCAACGCCGTATACAGAATTGAATTGTCCAGCCCGATCATCAGCAGACCGAGCGAAATCACTGCAAAGAAGGTCCAACGTTGACCCGGCGTCGAATCAGTCATAGGGACAAACTACACTCTAGGAAAACTAATCGACGCCTCTCCCCCCTCCACCGAAACATCCACACGCCCGCCGACCGGGAACGTCAACAACGGGTTCGTGTGTCCAAACGATGCGTTCGCCACCACCGGCTTCCCCCTCAACTCAGGTATCGACGCCACCATCTCCTCCACCATCACCCTCGTGACACGGCTCGCGGTCTGGAAACGCCCAATCACCAAACCCTCAATCCCGTGACCATCCGGGGCCTGCAACAACGACACCAGCTCACGCCGGAAATCCATCACGGTGTACTTCCCCGTCACCTCCGCAAACAACACCGCATCGTTCAGGGACGGCATAAACTCCGTGCCCGACAACAACCCCAACGTGCCCAAATTCGACCCAAGCGCAATCCCCTCCGCGCGGCCCTCCTGGATCACCCACCAGCCATCATCCGGCTCCTGCACACGACCGTCCTGGTTAATAAACCAGTCATCGTCCGTGTACCAGTCCCCCGGCTGCCACACGATCGGCCCATCAGTAAACGCCGCCTGCACAAACGCATCACGCGTCACCTCGCCGAAATCACGCATCCCCAACGTCGACCAATGCGGACCCACGTACACCACCTGGCCCGTCTTCGCATACACCGCATTCGCCAACGCCGACACATCCGAATTCCCACACAGGAACTTCGGATGCTCCGCAATCACATCAAAATCCAGGTGAGGCAGAATCTCGTTACTGGTAAAGCCGCCAATCACGCTCATGATGCCGTCGACGGATGGGTCGGAGTAGGCGTCGATAAGATCCTCAGCCCGCAACTTGCCCGGCGCGGACCAAAACATGTCCGACACCCGCACATTCGCCCCAAAACTCACCGACAAGCCAAGCTGCTCCAGGCGCCGCGTGGCCAACTCAGCCACAAAACGACCCGCCGGCCCCTGCTCCACATACGCCAACGAACGCGCCGGAGCCACCACACGCACATGATCGCCCACCGACAACGGGCGAGGATACAACGCCATTAGTACAAATACACCGACGCATTATTACCGCCCTGGCACCGGGCTCCCCCACCCGCCGGCCAGCACGACATCGTGTACGTCTGCCCCGTCACCGGGCTATACACGCTCAACGACCCCGGGAACTCACCAGTGGCCGCAGCCCGCTCATTAAACACAGCCAACACATTACCCGCGAACTCCGACGACGTATTCCCGGTCTCCGCCGTCGCGTTCGAGAACCCCGCGCTCGACCCCATCGGCTCACGCCGGTTCACATTAGGCTTGTTGCCCTGGTTGTTCTGGCTGCCGTTGTTGCCGGCTTCCGGCGCGACCGTCTCAATCTCCGTCACGATCACCGGATCCTGCTGCTCCCCATTCGACCCATCGGAACGCACGAACAAAAACGCCACCGCGCCAGCCAGTGCCAACAACACCAGCGTCCCCAACACCGACAACGCCACAATCAAGCCCGTATTGCTCTTCTGCTGTGGCTGATACGGGGGCTGCGGCTGATACGGCTGCTGGTAGTACGGCTGCTGGTACTGCTGTTGCTGCTGGGTCGCCCACTCGTTGGTGCCAGGGTGGGTGTCGTCGGGCTGGTACGGGTTCGTCATGAGGGGCTTCCTTCAGGGATATGCAACATTACTGCAGCTCACCTTACTAGGTGCGCGCTGCTCATATGGGGCGTGGACGCTCCATCTGGAACTTTGCACCACATTCCGGGTCGGCATTTTCGCGACCTGGGGAAACGCCGCTCGGGTTGCTCGAAAACGGGGATTGTGGTGCACAGGAAACTCACAGGAGTGCCAAATCTGACCCTTCTTAACATCTAGCACTTTTCTGACCTGGCACTTTAAACGGCCGGACCAAATTGGGTTGCGTCTTTTGGCACTGGCGCCTCCGGCGCCGTACCCCTCTCCTCGCCCACTTTCGAACTTGGTCCATCGCGGCAACTCATGCTCTAGCGGTTGATGGTTCAATTCCGCAACCATCCATCGCACCCTGACAACACTGGAAAAGAAGCTAACCTGTACGTGAACAAGTTCAACAATGTCTAGAAGAGGCATTGCTACCCACAGAGAAAGTACCGCCCTTCGGGTGCCTATGACACGAATTGGAACCCTAAATGACACTCAGCGAAATCACTCTGACTAGAACCTACTTCCTTGCCAAAGAGGAGGATCTTCCTCGGTGCTATCAGCGCTATCTTGAACGAGTGGAGCGCGTAAAGCAGTTCACAACCGTCTATCTGGTTGCTGATGTGGAGTTTTACGAGGTTAACCCAATCGTGAAAGAAAACTTGCTCCATGATCTCCAGGCTCAGAGTGATGAACCGGTTAACGAGGATGAATGGAATATGTATAGCTATTCCACCGCACTAGGGACGATCGATGAGCCTATTGAGCCCGGGGCAGCCGTGTCACGTTTGTGGGAGGACATGCTTTTGACCGACGACGAGGAGTGGCCTCGGTCTTTTATCAGCACTGTTAATTTCTCGTCTCTTATGTCACGGCCGAAGTAACGAACTGGAGGCCGTTGGGTGCGGGTAGTGAAATACTTCTCGAAGCGAGCAGCCCCGAGCATCGTCGCTAATGTTATCCTTTTCCACAGAGCGTCGATGTAGATTGACGCACCATACCCCACAACCCCGGGTCAAGTGCCTGGGGTTGTTGTTATTTTCACCTACTCGCGGGCCTTTGCACCAGATTCCGGGTTTGCATTTTCGCGACCTGGGGAAACGCCGCTCGGGTTGCTCGAAAACGGGGATTGTGGTGCACAGGAAACTCGCAGGAGTGCCAAATCTGACATCGTTTAACATCTAGCACTTTTCTGAACTGGCACTTTAAATGACCGGACCAAATCGGGTTGCGTCTTTTGGCACTCGCATCCCTTTGCAAGAACCCAAACACAAAAAGAACCGGCCCTCCCGAAAGAGAGCCGGTCCGGTTGTGCCCGGGGGGGGACTTGAACCCCCACGTTCTTGCGAACACTGGCACCTGAAGCCAGCGCGTCTGCCAATTCCGCCACCCGGGCGGGCACTGGAACAATATAACACCCTTACATAGAGAAGTGCCAAATCCGCATGTCATGGGACGTAAAGGTGTTTCACGCTAGGTTGTGTCGGAATGCGCACCTATACTAACGGGGTTAAAGAAGACGATGAGTAATCGGTAAGAAAGGAGGTGCATGCGGATGGGAGTCATGGATCGATTGGCAAAGCTGGACAGTTCGTTGCAGCGTGGCCTGGATAATTCGATGGCGGCGCTGTTTGGCGGCAAGGTGGTTCCGGCTGAGATCGAGGAGCTGCTGAAGCAGGAGGCGCAGGACTCTGTTGTGGTGACTGACCATGATGAGTTTGTGGTGCCGAATGTGTTCGCGGTGGGTGTTTCTTCGAAGGATTTGGAGAACTTGTCGCAGGAGCGTGACCTGCCGGTGCACCTCGCGGAACAACTGACGCGGTATGTGCGCAACCAGGGCTGGTTCTTTGATGGGCCGGCGGTTGTGCGGATCGCGGAGGAGTCAGGGCTGCGTACGGGCCAGTTGCGGGTCAGTTCTTATATTGATCCGCAGCCGGAGGTCGCGAGTGGGTTTGATGCCATTGTGGCGGAGCCTACGAAGCGGTCGAAGGGCGGTCGGCACCGTCATGCGGCAAACCGGGATCAGGAGGATCACATGCATGAGCCAAATACGATGACGCCGGTTGAGGGCGGCGAAGCGACTGTGAGCCTGCTGTTGCAGGACGGGTCGTCGCGCACTTACTTGGTGCATGAGGGCTCGAATATTTTGGGCCGTTCGAATGATGCGGATTTCCGCCTGCCGGACACGGGTGTGTCGAGGCAGCATGCGGAGATTACGTGGGATGGCCAGGTTGCGGTGTTGGTCGATTTGCAGTCGACGAACGGCACGACGGTCAATGATGAGCCGGTGGAGAACTGGATGCTTGCCGACGGTGACGTGATCACCCTCGGGCACTCCCACATTGAGGTGCGCATCGTGGAGCCGAGGGCATCGACCCCGGCGACGCCGGACCCGGAGGAGGGCGCGCCGCGCTACACGGATGCGGCGTCGCACCCGCAGACAGAATTTTTCCAGGCCTAACAAGCCCTGACCTGAAGGAGCTCCTTTGTTGGATTCCGCGGTGATCCTGAGCGCACGCTTTGGCCTGCTCGCACTGCTCTGGCTGTTCATTCTGCTGGTGTTGTGGGTGCAGCGGAAGAATGTGCGTGAGGTGGGTGGAGCTGGGCGTCGACAAGTGAAGCAGGCGGGGAAACCGCTGCAGTCGCGTGAGAAGGTCCGGCAGATTGCGGTCGTTGAGGGGCCGCTGCAGGGCTCTCACATGGAGATTGCGAGTGTGGAGCATGTGACGCTGGGCCGCTCGCCGGATAATGATTTCCAGCTTGGGGATGACTTTGCGTCCTCGCGGCACGCGCGACTGTTCCGCCGTGGCAGTGACTGGTTCATTGAGGACCTAGACTCCCGCAACGGCACCTTTGTGCAGGGTATGCGCATTGACCAGCCGGAGCGGGTGTCGGTGGGGACGAATATCAAGATGGGGCGCACGATTGTGAGGTTGATGCCATGACGCTGCGGTTGAATTATGTGGCGGCATCGGACAAGGGTCTGGTGCGTGGAAACAATGAGGATTCCGCCTACGCGGGCCCGCATCTGCTGCTGTTGGCGGACGGGATGGGTGGCCACGCGGCGGGCGAGGTTGCGTCGCAGTTGATGGTCAGCCACATGGAGCACCTCGACCGGGATCCGGAGGACGCTGACATGTTGGCGTTGCTCGGGGCGGCTGCGGATGATGCGAACGCGACGATTGAGCGTTCGGTGGCGCAGCACCCGGAGCAGGAGGGCATGGGCACGACGCTGACGGCGTTGATGTTCAACGGCGCGGAGTTCGGCCTCATTCACGTGGGCGATTCCCGCGGGTATTTGCTTCGCGACGGCCAGCTTCGCCAGATCACCGAGGACGATACGTTCGTGCAGTCCCTGGTCAACGAGGGGAAGCTGGACCCGGAGGACGTGTCGAGTCACCCGCAGAAGTCGTTGATTTTGAAGGCGTACACGGGCAACCCGGTGGAGCCGCACCTGGAGATGGTTCAGGTCCGCGCGGGGGATCGGGTGCTGTTGTGCTCGGATGGCTTGTCGGATCCGGTGACGGCGTCGACGATTGGGGAGGCGCTCGCGCAGGGCACCCCGTCGGTGGCGGCGCAACGGCTGATTGAGTTGGCGCTGCGTTCGGGTGGGCCGGACAACATCACGGTAGTCATCGCTGATGTGGTGGAGGTCAAAGACGGCGAGGAGCACCCCGACTTGCCGACGGCCCCCGCGATGGCGGGCGCGTTGGCGCCGGAGTTCGAGTCGACGCACCCGGACTCTTCCGCTTCGAGGGCGGCGGCATTGATGCGCAAGTCGGAGACGATTCCGCCGAACCATAATCGTGAGGGCGGCCGTGATGGGTCGCAGCCCGGCGCGGGTGACGCGTCGGCGGATGAGGAGGATGACCAGCGGTTTCGCCGCAAGGTGAATATTTGGCCGTGGGTGCTCTCCGCGTTGGTGATTGTGCTGATGTTGTCGCTGGCGGCGGTGTTGTGGACGAACGATAGGCTCAACGACCGCTATTTTTTAGGCACCGACGGCAACGACGGCCACTTCGCGATTGAGCGGGCCGTCGGGACGTCGTTGTTTTCGGAGCCGCGCCGCGAGGTGATTCAGCGGGCGTGCATTAATGAGCAGAACAAGTTGCAGATTGTGTCGTCGAACTCGGTGCCGCAGGACTGCGTGATCTTCGGTATCAATGACCTGCCGGAGAGCCAGCTGAACACGGTGGAGAACTTCAAGGGCGGCACGTATGACGATGTGCTGGGGATTCTGAACCGGTTGGCTGGTGAGGCGTTGCCGGTGTGCGTCGATAATGATGCGGCGAAGGACGCCCCGCAGGGCGCGTGCCGGGAGGTGAAGTAGCGATGTCTCGTGTGTTTCGGCGTGCGAAGGAGCTGTTCCTGCTGCTGTGCTCGGCGGGGTTGCTGCTGCTGATGCTGTTTGGCCTGGAGCTGAGCCAGGGCCGCACGATGTCGACGGAGATGTTCTACCTGGTCGGCGGGTTCGTGGGCGTCTATGCGATTGCCCACGTGGCGATTTCGCTGGCGGCGCCGCACGCGGACCAGTTGCTGCTGCCGCTGGTCTCGCTGCTCAACGCGATCGGCCTGGTGGTGATTTACCGCCTGGACCTGGCGGAACGCGCTGGCTACCCGCCGCTCGCGGAGCGGCAGGTGATGTGGTCGCTGGCTGGTGTGGTGCTGATGGTGTGCACGCTTGTGATTGTGCGCGACCATAAGGCGCTGGCCCGCTACTCCTACCTGCTGGGCCTGCTTGGCCTGGTGCTATTGGCGTTGCCGCTGGTGTGGCCGCAGCCGCCTGGGTTCGCGGATGCGCGGATCTGGATCTGGCTGGGACCGTTCTCGATCCAGCCGGGTGAGTTCTCGAAGATCCTGCTGCTGGTGTTCTTCGCACAGCTGTTGGCACAGAAGCGCGCCCTGTTTACGGTGGCGGGCAAGACGCTGCTGGGGATGAGCTTCCCGCGCCTGCGCGACCTGGCGCCGATTTTGGCGGTGTGGGCGATCGCGATTGCGATCATGGCGGTGTCGAACGACTTCGGCCCGGCCCTCCTCCTCTTCGCCACGGTGCTGGGCATGGTGTACTTCGCCACGGGGCGTACGTCATGGCTGGTCATCGGTGCAGGCCTGGTGGCTGTTGGCGGGTACACGGTGTACCAGGTCAGTGAGAAGATCCAGGACCGCGTCGCCAACTTCATGGACCCGCTGGCCAACTTTGACACCACGGGCTACCAGCCGTCGCAGGCGCTGTTCGGCCTGTCCTGGGGTGGGCTGACCGGCACCGGGTTGGGCTACGGCCACCCGGAGATGGTGCCGGTGGCGCACTCGGACTACATCCTGGCGGCGATTGGTGAGGAGCTCGGGCTCGTGGGCGTGGCCAGCGTGCTGTGCCTGTTCGCCATCTTCATTACCCGCGGCTACTCGGCGGCGCTGCAGGTCAGTGACACGTTCGGCAAGTTGTTGGCCGCAGGCTTAGCGACGACCATCGCTATCCAAATCTTCGTGGTCGCCGGAGGGATCTCCGCGATGCTGCCCATGACGGGCCTGACCACGCCGTTTATGTCCGCTGGTGGCTCGTCGATCATGGCGAACTACGTGCTGCTGGCGCTGCTGCTGCGGATCTCGAACGCGGCGAACAAGCCAGCGGAGTTTGATGCTTCGGCGATGGGTGCCCAGGCACCGGAGGCGGTGAGCGCACGATGAACAAGTCTATTCGCTTAGGCGCGGGCATTGCCCTGCTGCTGATTGTGGCGCTGCTGGTGAACTTCACCGTGGTGCAGGGCTTCCGCGAGGAGAAGTACGCGCAGAGCCCACTGAACTCGCGCACCGTGGTGGAGCTGCGCCAGATCAACCGCGGCCAGATCAGCGCCGGCGGGCAGGTGCTGGCGGAGTCCCACCCGCTCGAGGACGGCTCCTACCAGCGCACGTACCCGAACATGCCGTGGTCCTTTGCGCCGGTGCTCGGCTACGTGTCAGACCAGTACGGCACCTCCCAGATCGAGGCCGGCTACAACGGGCAACTGACCGGGGCGGGCTCCGGCAAGTCCTCCCGCTTCCTGCGCACCGGCCTGGAGCAGGACGTGGTGGGCAACTCGGTTGAGTTGAGCATCGACCCGCACCTGCAGGCCCTGGCCTACGAGCAGCTTTCAAACCGCAACTACGAGGGCGCGATCGTGGCGCTACGCCCGTCGACCGGCCAGGTGCTGGCGATGGCGTCGACGCCCTCGTACGACCCGAACGCGATCTCCAACCCTGACACCGCCGAGGGCGCCTGGGCCGAGGTGAACAACAACCCCGGCAAGCCGCTGCTCAACCACGCGACGCAGGACCAGCTGCCGCCGGGGTCGATCTTCAAGATCGTCACCACCGTCGCCGGGCTGCGCAACGGCTACACGCCGGATTCCCCGCTGACGGGCGCGCCGTCCATCACCCTGCCGGGCACGACCGTGCCCCTGACCAACTACGCGGGCCAGGCCTGCGCCGGCGGCGGCCAGGTGCCGCTGCGCACCGCGTTCGCACTGTCCTGCAACACGGCGTTCGTGCAGATGGGCATGGCCGTCGGCGCTGACGCGCTGCGTGAGGCCGCCCACGGATTCGGCATCGGCGAGCAGTACGACCTCGGCATGCCCAACGCCACCGGCTCGCTCGGCGACCTGCCCGGCGACGCCGAACTTGGCCAGTCCGCGATCGGGCAGCGCGACGTCACCATGACCGCGCTGCAGGCCGCCGTCATGGCGGGCACCGTCGCCAACGAGGGCCGCCGCATGGCGCCGTACGTGGTCAACCGCGTACTCAGCCCGGACCTGCGCGAAATCGAAACCACCAAACCCCGCATGCTTTCCGACTCCATCAAACCCGAGGAAGCAAACACCATCAAGGACCTCATGTTCGGCTCCGAACGCGACACCTGGGGCTACGACGGCAACGGCTTCGCCTCCAAGACCGGCACCGCCGAGCACGCCGAAGGCGCAGCGCCGCACACCTGGTACGTCGCCTTTGACCCGGTGAAGGATGTGGCGGTGGGGGTCGTCGTCAAGAATGGTGGCGGCCTGGGCACCGGGGCGACCGGCGGGCAAGTCTCCGCACCACTCGGGCGCGCGGTGCTCTACGCGGCACCCGCAGCGCCAGCTGATGAGGAAGGAACCAACGCGCGATGAACTACGAAAACAAAGACGAACTCCAGAAGCTCATCGGGCCCGACTACCAGCTGCAATGGATCATCGGGCACGGCGGCATGTCCACCGTCTGGCTTGCCGACGACGTCCGCCACGAACGCGAAGTAGCCCTCAAAGTACTGCGGCCGGAGTTCACCGCGAACCAGGAGTTCCTCACCCGCTTCCGCAACGAGGCCAACTCGGCGGAGGGGATCAACTCCCCCAACGTGGTCGCCACGTATGACTACCGCGAGGTGAAGACCGACGGCGGGTTCCCCATGTGCTTCATCGCCATGGAATACATCCGCGGCGAATCCCTCGCCGACCTCATCGCGCGCGAAGGCCAGCTCAAAGAAGACATGGCGCTTGACGTGCTGGAGCAGGCCGCGCACGGCCTCGCCGTGATCCACCGCATGGGGCTGGTGCACCGCGACATCAAGCCCGGCAACCTCATGATCACCCAGAACGGGCAGATCAAGATCACGGACTTCGGCATCGCGAAGGCGGCGGCGGCCGTGCCGCTGACGCGCACCGGGATGGTCGTGGGCACCGCCCAGTACGTCTCCCCCGAGCAGGCCCAAGGCAAGAAGGTCACGGCGGCGTCCGACGTCTACTCGCTCGGCGTCGTCGGCTACGAGATGCTCGCCGGGAAACGCCCGTTCACCGGGGACTCCTCCGTCTCCGTGGCGCTGGCGCACGTCTCCGCCGAACCACCCGCGCTGCCGATTAGCGTGAGCGCCCCGGCGCGCGAACTCATCGAGATCGCCCTGCGCAAAACGCCAACCCAGCGCTTCCGGGACGGCAACGAGATGCAGCTGGCCGTCGAACAGGTCCGCCAGGGGATGCGCCCGACGCAGCCCGGCGGCGACACGGCCGTCATCGCCATCGAGCCCTCCCCGACCGCGTCCACCCAGATGCTCGCCGACATGTCCCGGCCGACCACGGCCCGGCCCGCCGCGCCGCGGCGCCGCCCGTCCGTGCCACCGCAGGCCCCGGCGCGCGCAGCGATGCCTGTGCGCCCGGCGCCCGCTGACGTTGCTGCTCCTGGGAAGCGGCGCAGCACCGCCGGCTACTGGGTCGGCATCGCGCTCGGCGTGATCACCCTCGCCGTCATCGGCGGCGTGGCCTGGGCATTCAACAACGGCACTCTCGGCGGCAGCACCCCGAGCAGCACCGCCCCGCGCCAAAGCGTGGTCACCCAAACCACCACCGTGGAAACCGAACCGACCTACGAGGAACCCGTCGAGGAGCCGACCACGCACGCCCCCGACACGCCCACTGAACACAGCAAGCCCAGTAGGCACAGCAGCGCCCCGGCCACGCTCACCATCGAGGACGAAACGCCAACGCAGCCAACCCACACCCGCTCTTCGGTGCCGGAGCAGCGGCCGACGGAGGGGACGTCGATAAATAATGAGGCGCCCACGACGCAGGTACCCAGCGAAAGCCCGGTTGGTGGGGAAATCGGCAATGGTGAACTAGACTTGCACAATCTGCCAAACATCCTCGGAGGAAATGCGTAAATGACAACGATCGCTAACCGATACGAACTCGGCGCCGTCATCGGCACCGGGGGCATGAGCGACGTCTACGCAGCCACCGACACCGTGCTTGGCCGCGACGTCGCCGTCAAAATGCTCAAAATCGACATGGCGCGCGACGAAAATTTCCGCGAACGCTTCCGCAAAGAAGCCCAAAACTCGGCGCGGCTCAACCACACCAATATCGTCGCCGTCTACGACACCGGCACCGAAGAAGTCTCAGGTGTCGACGTCCCCTTCATCGTCATGGAACGCGTCACCGGGCAAAACCTGCGGGACCTCGTACGCGCCGAAGGGCCCTTAAGCCCCCAAAAAGCGGCCGCGTTCCTGCTGCCCGTCACCCACGCGCTCCAAGCCAGCCACGACGCCGGCATCATCCACCGCGACATCAAACCAGCCAACATCATGATCACCAACACCGGCGAGGTGAAAGTGATGGACTTCGGCATCGCCCGCGCGCTGGATGACTCCACCTCGGCCATGACGCAAACCTCCGCCGTCATCGGCACCGCGCAATACCTCTCCCCCGAGCAGGCCCGCGGCAAAGCTGCCGACGCCCGCTCCGACATCTATGCCCTCGGCTGCGTCATGTACGAAGCCATCACCGGCAAGCCGCCATTCGAAGGCGAATCGCCCTTCGCCGTGGCCTACCAGCACGTCCAAGAAGACCCCATCCCGCCGAGCGAACGCGTCCCCGCTGACCGCGAACTGACCCCCAACGAGGCCGTCAACCTGGACAGCGTCATCCTCACCGCCATGGCGAAACACCCGGCGGACCGCTACCAAACCGCCACCGAAATGGGCGAAGACCTGGCGCTCCTCAAGCGCGGCGCAGTGACCAACGCCGCCCGCAGCCACCTCGCCTCCCCCGGCGGCGACCACGCCGACCCTACGGATGATGCCACCATGGTCTCCGAGACCATGGTCTCCGAGACCGTCCAGGGCAATGCGCCACGCCGCGCGCCACGCCCCGAGCGGCCCGTCGGGCAACTGCCGGAGAAGGCAGCCGCCGGTGCGGTCGGTGCTGGCGCTGGTGCCGGGGCGGCCGGGCGCTACGCAGCACACCGCCGCGAACACGAAACCACCACCCCAACCTGGATGAAATGGCTCGCCATCGGGCTCGGCGCCGCCATCATCGGCGCCTCCGGCTGGCTCGCCTACTCCTACTTCTCCCCCAACAACGAAGAAACCAACAAGACCTCCCAGATGGTGATCATCCCGGACCTCGCCGACAAACCGCGCGCGGAAGCCGTCGCCGAACTCGAAAACCTCGGCTTCCAGGTCGCCGTCTCCGACGAGCCCAGCCCCGACATCAAGCGCGGCAACGTCATCGACACCAACCCGATCGCCGGGTCCGAACTCCAGCGCGGCACACTCGTCACCGTCAACGTCTCCTCGGGGCGCGAGCTTACCGACGTCCCCGACGTCACCAACATGGACGCCCAAGAAGCCGCAAAGGTCCTCGAAGATGCCGACCTGGAACTGAATGCGGAGCTGCGTCGAGAAGCCAGCGAAGACGTGCCGAAGGGCGAGATCATCAGCCAGCACCCCGCAGCCGGCACCCAGATCTCCAAGGGATCCAAGGTGACCGTCACGGTGTCCGACGGCCCCGAAATGGCCCAGGTACCGTCGCTGTCCGGCGTCAACGTCAACCAAGCGTCCGCCACCCTCGGCTCCATGGGGCTCCAAGTCACCGTGAACAAGGTCGACTCCGAACGCCCAGACGGCGAAGTCATCGCAGTCGCCGGCGAAAACACCGAGGTAGCCAAGGGCACCACCGTCGAAGTGCGCGTCTCCAACGGCATGCTCATGGTCATGCCGAACATCACCCGCATGAAACCTGCCGACGCCGACAAAGCGCTACGCGACGCCGGCTGGAGCGGACGCCTCGTCGAAGGTCCAACCGTCCCGACCGGCGCCCTCGTCGACAACGGCCTCATCGGACACCAAGAAGTCAACGCGGGCGACACCGTCCGACGCGACGCCGCCATCGGCTACAACCTCTGGCAGTTCACCGCCGAACGCCTGATAAGGTAAAAACCCTGATAGCTGGAAAAGCCACCGCACTTGCTTGTAAAGGACTGACATAATGCCAAAGGCAAAAATCACCAAGGACCACCGCCCCGTATCAACCCCAACTGGCGTGTCCCGCACCCCGGTCAAGATCAACACCGGCGGCACCCCGATCTGGTACAAGACCATCATGTTTGGCCTGATGCTGCTCGGCCTCGGCTGGATTATCTTCTACTACATCGCCGGCGACCAGCTGACATTCCTCGCCGAGCTCGGCCCGTGGAACTACGGCATCGGCTTCGCAGGCATGATCCTCGGCCTGCTCATGACCATGGGGTGGCGCTAGCCTCTGGCGTTTTTCCGGGATTTTTCGTAGATGGTAGTAACAGGATTGTAGTAATCCCGATTTTGGGCCCGATTTCGGGGATTACTACCATCCTGTTACTACCATTTGCGTTTTGACGTGCGTTTTAGCGGGCCGCGCGGCCCTTTGCGCGGGCCCGTTCCAGCTCGATTCGGGCGAGGATCTCGTCCATGCGGTGGAGCACGTCCGTGAAGTCGTACCGTAGGACGGTGTATCCCTGGTTGGTTAGCTCGCGTTCGCGTTTGCGCTCCTGCAGGAGGCTGCGGCGGGGGTCGGAGGCGTGTTTGGTGTCGCCGTCGAGTTCGAGGATGACGGAGTCGTCGAAAAGGAAGTCGACGCGGTAGCGCTGCACCGGCGCCTGGAACTTCCAGCCGGTGACGCCGCGGAGGAGGAACTCGGCGCGGGCGAGGGACTCCATGGGGGAATCGGCGTTGTAGACCGCGGCGCGGGCGGCGTCGCGCGCCACGCCGCAGTTGCGGACGCGGCCCATGCGCTCGATGTGCAGCAGGATGTCGCTGCGCTCCACGTGCGCGATGGAGAGCAGCCAGTCCATAGCGATGAGGCCTTCCTGAAACCCGTGGTAGCGGGCGATATCGATTGCGGTACGGATAGGTGTGGAAAGGCGGATGCCGTACGCGGTAGTGACCTCGGCGGCGGTGAGAGCGGAGGTGCGGTAGCGGACATCGGGCTCCACGAGGTGTTTCGCGGGGCCGCGGCGGCTGGGCGTCGTTACTTCTTGGATCTCTTCGGTGAGGCTGATGACCCACATGCCGTGGATGCGGGCAGCGGTCCTGCCTACGAGGCAGCCTTTGGTCATGGCGCGGGCGGTGGCATAAGCGCGGACGAGGTGCCGCTGCCAGGCATTGAGTTGCCCCCAGGTGCGCGACGGGATGCATTGCGTCCGGTTGAGGCGTCGGTACTCGGGGCTGTGCAGACGGTGACGGAGCGTGCGCGTGTCCACGATGGATGCGAAAAGTTCAGTGTTTTCCAACATGAGGTTTAGACGCACAGGAAAGCCGCCAGGTTCCCCACAGGTGTTCGGTAGCGGGGTGGCACGGGGGTGGATTGTTGAACAATCCGCGCACAGAAGGTGTACACATAGAAACAGGGCCAGAAAGGCCCTGACCTGCTATTTTACTATTGTCACCTTATGAAAGGTATAGTCATGCGGTTTATTCGTTCCATGACGGGCGTTGTAGCGGCCTTGGCATTAGCTGCCGGTACGCTGACCCCAGCCACGGCTCAGACGCTTGAGGAGTCGTACCCCGAAACCCCAGCGACCAATGATGCGCTGCCGATCATCCACACCTACAGGGGATCGGACCACTTGAAGGCGAACGTGCTCAACCCGCGCCCAGTGTGCAACTCCACTGAGGACTACCGCACCATCGTGTACAAGGTGAAGGACAACTTCTTGCCGGTCGGCACGATTTCGACGACCAACCTGACCAAGAACACCATCCCGCTGACGCAGGACCTGGCGCGGACGCAGACGATTTCGGCGTCGGTCAACGGGTCGAAGACTGAGACGATCAACATTGGTGGGTCGGGCTCGAAGGATGGGCTGCAGGGCAACATCGGCTACTCGCTGGCGAAGATGCTGGGCTGGTCGGTGTCGGGAAGCTTGAGCTGGAACGTCGGCCAGAAGATCGGGCCGTACGAGGTTCCGGCGGGCAACACGGGCGAAGCGACGTACGGCTTCCGCACCGTCACCATGACGGGCACGCAGCAGCGCTGCCGCCCGAACGGCACGTGGGCGACGCCGACAGCGTGGGTCGCAAACATGCCGATCAAGAACGAGGTTCGCGTGAAGAACTACTCCACACCTGCAGGTTCGTGGGCACCGAACCGCGGCGCGCAGGTCACTGACACGGTAGAGAACCCGAACCCGGCGTACAACGAGGACGTGCAGAAAATCACCGAGGGTGAGAATCTTGACGACGTCACCACCATCGACGACAACGATGAAGCCAATGTGACCAACGTGGAAATCGACGGCGAGACCGCCGCGGTGATCACGGATGAGGAGTCGGATGAGGCGACGTCGGAGGAGAACACTGAGATCGAAGAGGTCGTCGATAATGCGGAGGCACCTGCGCTCGACCTGGTGCCATACTTCACGACGAGCTCCTGGAAAGCTTCCGGCTTTGCTGGGTCCGTGGCGCTGCGCGTGAAGAACGTGGGCACCGAGCGCTACTGGGCGGAGTTCCCGGCGCTGACGTTCCGCGTTGAGGTGCGTACCGAGTCCGGCCCGAAGGGTGTGGACCGCCTGATCACCACGACTGGCGCGAACGGCTCGCACATCCGTGACCTCGGCTACAACGCCAAGAAGGGCGCGCGCATCTTCGAGGTGACGCTGTCCAACCCGGTCAATGCCGGTGACGACATGCTGCTCGGCGCGTTCAGCTTCGGCGACGGCAAGACCAAGGAAGGCCGCCTGCACAACTACATGACAGTCACCCAGACCAGCCGCCTGGCCGGCGACGTCTCCCAGTGGAACGACCAGAACGTCGACTCCCGCGACGTGACCGTGTCCGACTTCGGCCGCTGGCTGAAGGGCACCTTCTAGGGAGCATTGTGTGTAATTCGTAGTGCCAAGTTATCCACAGGTTGTGGGTGGTTCTGTGGAGAGGACCGTTATCCACACCTGTGGATAACTCTGTGCACAACCTATTCGCACATCGAGCGCCTGGCGTAATGAGCTGCAATGATGCCCATTCGCCAGGCGTTTTTTGTTGTGAATCGCTGACATGTTCTAGCGGTGTTCTAGAAATTACACGGTTGTGTTTATCCACAATGTGGACAAGTCTGTGGAGTTCTCCACCGGTGTACAAACTTGGGGATAACGTGTGAAAAACTAGGCAACACCAATCACAAACGCCACAGCAGCCACAGCGGCCACCACCGCCAGAACGGACGCGAGCCACCTGACGCGCTTCTTCACCGACGTCACAGGCCAGCCCGCCAACAAGCCCACCACCAAACCGCCAAGGTGCCCCCACAGACTGATACCCGGGGACAGCACCGAGTAAGCAAGATTCGCGCCGACCAGGGCCAACGGCGCCCGGACGTTGACCTTCTGGCGCATCGACAGGGCGAGCAGCACGCCCATCAGCATGTAGAGGGCGCCGGACGCGCCGGCCGTGGGCACGTCGTAGTTCCACTCCAACACGGATGCCGACGACCCCAACACGCCCGCCACGTACAGCAGCGAATACGGCCCAGTCCCCAGGCGACGCTCCAGCTGCGGGCCCAACAACGCCAACGTGATCATGTTCACGGCTACGTGGGAGATATCCACATGCAGAAAGCCGGCCAGGAGGGTGCGGAGGGTGGCGGAGGGGGCGTCGATAAATGGGCCAAAGAGCACCATGTTCTCAGCGAGGCTGGAGCCCCACACCACGTTGCTAATCGAGTGCGACTGGAGCGCCGTAATCACGAAAACGCCCAGGCAGACGACGGTGATCAGCGCGGTTGCGGGCGCGCCGCGGAAGAGTGAGCGAACGAATTGCATACGGCTACGGTACGGGGCGGCCTGCAATTATTGCGAAATATCCGGTGAGATGTGCCCGTATCTGATTTTTCGCATCTGGACACATCTTTGTGGATATTTCAGGAGAGACGCTTGATATAGTCCGCCATTCCAGGGACCGTGAACTGCACAACACCGTGGTCAGGGGCAAAAATGAGACCCTTCTCAATCAAGTGCTTCCGGTTACTACTCAACGAATTCACCGAAACGTCAAGCGAATCCGCGATGTCCTTCGTGGGAACCTGCTTCGCAGAATGCGCAGCCATCGCCTGCAAATAGCGCTTCTCACCAGGCGTCGCACGCTCCCAACGGCTCGGGAAGAACCCGGCGTCAAGGGCCGCATTGCCTTCCGCCACCGCAAGCTGCGCATCACTTTCGGTAAACGGCGAAGCAGGAGCAACGTTCCAGATCGCCTTCCCGTACTCCTGAAGGAAATAGGGGTAATTCAGAGCGGCGTCCACAAGATTCCGCAACGCTGCTGTTGTAAACAGCACCCCTTGCCTGGTAGCCGGATCCTCAAGTGCGGCCGCCGCCGCGCTATCTGACAATGGACCAATCTTGCGGTACTCGAACAGACGCTCCGCGTACGACTGAGATTCCGCCAGCTTCTGAGGCAACGTAGGTAGGCCCGCCCCGAACACATAAAACGGCAAACCACGCTGGCCCGCCTGGTGCTGCGCGGTAATCACCGCCGACATCAATTCCGCATCAAGGTCCTGCATCTCGTCAATAAAAAACGCAATCGCCTTCCCGTCCTTCTGCGCGGACTCTGCGACACTCAGCACAAGTTCCTCGAGATCCATCCCGATATCCCCCGAATCAGAAATGCCCGCCTGAGCAGGTACTTCCAGTGCGACGTCAATACCGCCGACATGCCATGCAAACGAAGCAATCGCGGGCAGTGCATCCTTGAAGTGCTTCCACCGCTTACGCAACGACACCTTCCGAGCACTCAACGCCAGTTCACGGGCCAAACGCTTCCGAACCCGCAGCGCCCCTGACCGGTCAGCGCTTGCTTCAAGCTGCACCGTCAGCCAATCCGCATTTTCTGCTCGCGATGCGATCTCATTCAGCAGCACCGTCTTTCCCACTCCACGCAAGCCACTCAGGATGACGCCGCGATTGTGCAATCCGCTGCGGGTCCTTGTGATGATCGCCTCGACAAGCTCGAGCTCCGCTTCGCGCCCTGTTAGTGCAGGTGGGCGCAAGCCGGCACCTGGCGAATACGGGTTCAGTGTTTGGTCCATGGGTTCACAATAATCGAAAATGTGTGAAATATCCGGCTAGATGTGCCCAGATGTCCCCGTATCTGATTTTTCGCATCTGGGCACATCTTTATGGATATTTCAGGATAGACGGGTGTGCTGGGGCTGGGGGTTGGGGGCTGGGGCCGTGCTGCTTGCTGAAATTCGTTCCGGTCGAGGTGTTCAAGGAGTGCGACGCTGGTCGCCGGAAATCGGCCGGGGTGGGTGGAAATGTGCGACCAGCATCGCACGCTTTGAAGCGCGCGCTACGAGCAGGTGTGAGGTGCGCCGAGGCTGATTACAAGCCTGGTTGATCATGAATGGCGCTGTGGAGATAGCGCGCTGCTTGCTGTAATCCGTTCCGGTCGAGGTGTTCAAGGAGTGCGACGCTGGTCGCTGAAAATCGGCCGGGGTGGGTGGAAATGTGCGACCAGCATCGCACGCTTTGAAGCGCACGCTACGAGCAGATTTGAGGGCCGGAGGCGGCAGAGAGCCGGGGCAGCCGCCTACCAGGTCGGGCCGGGCAGGTGGGCGCGCCAGCCCAGGACCACGTTGATCAGGCAGCACAGGGCGAGGATGGTGCCGATGACGAACAGGGTGGTGAAGCCGACGACGGGCGCGGCGGCACTGAAGACCATCGGGATGAAGAAGCCGGTGTAGGACACCGAGTAGTAGACGGCGGTCAGGCCGGCGAGTTCGTCGGCGTTGGCGATGCGTTGGACCTCGGAAAGTCCGGCGACCAGGGCCAGGCCGTAGCCGGCGCCCATGATGGCGGCAGCCGCAACGCCGATTGGCAGCGACAGCGACCGGGACGCCTCGGCGGCAAGGATGCAGCCGACGGTGATCACGGCCATCGCGACGGCGGACGCGCGGGCGGACCTACTCGTATCGATGACACGGCCGAGCATCTGGACGCCGACGCCGCAGCCGAGGGTCACGACCGTCATGAAGCCGGAGAACGCGATGGGCATATCGTGCGCTGAGCTGGACAGCAGCTGCGGCAGCAGGGCGTACGCGGCGCCGGCGCAGCCGAACACCCACGGCGCGACCGGCACGACGATGCGCACGAAGCGGCGGTGCGCGGCGGATGGGATGTGCAGCATCTCGAGCATGTCGCGAACGCGCAGCTCAAGGAAGGTTTCCTTCACGGTGCCTCGGCGCGGCGGGCGGGTTTCAGGGGTATCCAGGAGCCAGTAGGCGGTGCCGAGGGTAAGCAGGATGTGCAGCACGTACGCGGTGTGCGTGGGCCACGGGCCCCACTGCGCCAGCACGGAGGCGAGCGCAGCGCCGATCAGGAAGCCGACGGTCAGGCACATCGACGCCTTGCGCGGCCCCGACGCCGGGTCCCCGCCCGCTTTAATAATCAGCTCCGAGACCCACGTGGACCCCACCGCCATCACGATGCCCAGGGCGAGCCCGCACAGGATGCGGCCCGTCGCGATCACCAGTGGCTCGTTCGGGGCGATGGACAGCAGGAAGGACCCCACGAGCGAAAGTGGTGCGGCTGGGAGCATGGTGGGGCGTCGTCCAATGTGGTCGGACAGCGGACCGCTGATCAGCAGCGCCGGGATGATGCCCAGGACGTAAGCGGCGAGCAGCCCATTGACGGTGACCTGCGAAAAGTGCGAGGTTTCGCGGTACATCACGAGCAGCGGGGTGAACTCGTTGCCGCCCCACGCGACAGCAACCATGCTGCCTGCGACGGGGAACCATGCGCGCGGATGAAATTGTTGAGTCATAATCAGTTCTTCACGTTGTCCGATTGGTAGCACGAATATATTGCTCCTCGGATGAGGTATGACCAAATCGCGCCCCGCTAGGGGTCCAACTTTTCGACGACGGCTCTGCCCTATCTTCTGAAAATCTGGAAAAGCAGAACTTAGGCGCTGCTCGATACGCACCTATCTTATAGAAATCGCGGTTTTTAAAAGATAGCTCCGTGCACGAGCCGTTCTATCTTCTGTCCCGCACGGTTGTTAGAATGACGCCATGATTACAGGCGCACTAAAGTCCCAGGTAGACCGCATTTGGGACGCTTTCTGGTCCGGCGGCATCTCAAACCCAATCACCGTGATCGAACAATTCACCTACCTGCTGTTCATGCGCCAGCTCGACGAGCGCCAAGCACAAGCCGAGTTCCTCGCCAACACACTGGGTGCGCAGCCGGATGACACCCAAATATTTTACGACGCCACCCACGACCACCTGCGCTTTTCCAAGTTGTTGGCCGTCGATTCGCCGGAAGCACGCTTCGCCGCGTTCCGCGAAGGGTTCGACTACATCAAACAACTCGGCGCCGCACGTGACAGCGGGTTTGTCACCCATATGAAAGACGCAGCGTTCCTGATCCCGAACCCGGCAACACTGACGACGGTCGCGACGATGATCGCGAAGCTGGAGTTCTCCAATAAGGACATGACCGGCGACTTGTACGAATACATGCTGTCCAAACTGGCCACCGCCGGCACGAACGGACAGTTCAGAACACCAAGCCACATCATCGAACTCATCGTGGCGCTGACTGAGCCGAAGGTCACCGACCGGCTTATCGACCCGGCCTGCGGCACCGCAGGCTTCCTCGCCGCCACCAGCGAATACCTACGCGACGACTTCAAAAACGCCACCAAACAACAGCGCGAACACTACCTCGCCTGCGGCCTGACCGGGTTCGACTTCGACTCCACCATGGTGCGCATCGCCGCGATGAACATGGTCATGCACGGCTTTAGCGACCCGAACATCTCCTACCTTGACTCCCTGCAGGAGCTGGCGCCAGAGCGGCTTGAAGCATTCGATGTGTTGCTGGCGAACCCGCCGTTTGCGGGCTCGATTAACCAGGACATTTTGGATCCGGAGTTGGCGTCGATAAAGACGAAGAAGACCGAGCTGCTGTTCATCGCGAGGTTTTTGACCTTGCTGAAGCTGGGCGGCAGGGCGGCTGTCGTTGTGCCGGAGGGTGTGCTGTTCGGCTCGACGCGCGCGCACAAAACCCTGCGCAAAGAGCTTGTGGACAACCAGAAAATCGACGGCATCATCAAACTGCCGTCCGGCGCGTTTAAGCCGTACACCGGCGTGTCCACCGCCATCGTGTGTTTTACCCGCACCGACTCACCGGGCCAAAATGAGCACATCTGGTTCTACGACATCACCGCCGACGGCCGCTCCCTCGACGACAAGCGCAGCCCACTGCTCGCCGAGGAACTACTCGGCCCCTGGCCCGCTACTCCACTTGACGACGCCCAGCTGCGCCTCAACAACCTGCCCGACGTTGTGGCCCGCTTCCACAACCAGACCGCCGAACGCGACCGCGCCCGCACCGAAGCATCCTTCACCGTCCCCGTCGACGAGATCCGCGAGGCGGACTACGACTTGTCGATGAACCGGTACAAAGAAATCGTCTTCGAAACCGAAGAAACCCGCGACCCGCAGGATATTCTTGCCGACATCGACGCCCTCGACGCCGAAATCGCCGACGCCATGAGCACGCTCAAGGGGCTGATCTAGATGGGGTGGGAGATGGTGAAGCTGGGGGATGTTGCCGAGGTTGTTACCAAGAAAGTGCCGGGAGAAAACCTCGACCCTGCGACACCATACTTTGGATTGGAACACCTCAAAACCGGTGGCGGAATTCTAGGAAACAGTCGTGCCGATGCGTTTTCGCTTAAAGGCGGAAAGCCCGTATTCGAGTCCGGTGACATTCTGTTTGGACGTCTCCGGCCCAATCTCCGCAAAGCTGCTATTGCATCTGCGCCGGGCACGTGCTCAGGTGACATCACTATCCTCCGCATGATTAACGGCGACGATACCCACTACCTGTTGCATTTCTTACTTAGCGGTTTCGCATTTGCTCAAATCAAAAGGCATCTTAACGGGATCAACCTTCCCAGGATCAACAACCGCGACCTCTTGGAGATCAAGGTCCCTCTGCCTCCTCTGGAGGAGCAGCAGCGCATCGCGACAATTCTGGAAACGGTAGAGGAGGCGATCCGCGCTGAAGAGCAGTCCATTTCAAAGCTAGAAACACTGATCAAAAATCTGGCACCAGAAACGAACCGAACTGTCCCGATTGGAGAATACGTAGAGAGAATTGTCTCCGGGAAAAGCCTCAAAGAGCATTCAACGCCTGGAGGGCCACGTGTCCTCAAAATTAGCTCGACCACTAGCGGGTACTTCAAACCAGAAGAGTCGAAACCCTTGGACCCGAGCTACGAACCCCCTGAGCATCACCGAGTACAAGAAGGGGACCTACTCGTTTCTCGAGCCAACACCACCGAACTGGTGGGGGCGTCTGCAATCGTGGATCAACCCTATGAGAATTTGCTGTTGCCGGATAAGTTGTGGCGTTTGGTCACGAAGGACTCGGTCGACCCTTTCTTCCTATGGGCATGTCTGCAGCACCCACTTACACGGAATGCGATTAGTAAGGCATCTTCCGGTAGCGGCGGAAGCATGAAGAACATTTCGCAAACTAATTTTTTGTCCGTTGAAATTCCAGATGTCGACGCAGCTCTGCAAACAACAGTTGGAAATCAAGTCCGGACGGCTTTTCACCAGCGAGCACTTCGCAGCAGTAAATTGACACTGCTCCGAGAGCTCTACACCTCCCTTTCCTCTCGGGCTTTCTCGAGAGAGCTTTAGAGCTGACAGATAAAAGGACTCGTTAAAGACCACTTGGCAATCTACTCGAAACGGTTTCGAGTAGATTGTTTTGCGCTTTTCACGACTTGAAAGTTCGTTTCGAGTACGTTTCGAGCCATACGCAGAATTACATTTGGACTATCTTCCACCCGGTCGCATCTCGGACAATGTTGTAGGTCTCTTTTACAAACGCCTCGGGTCTATTCCGCGGGCGGACAATCCTCAAGGTTCCACTGTCCGCGGCACAGCCACTACCTGCGACTTTCCTGGCGTAAACCCGTCGAGGTGTCCGCCGCGCGGACAGGCAACCACACCGGCTTTCCGCGGGGCGGACAGCAATTGCTAACGGTGTACGCAACTTCGGGTGTCGCAAAGGTCCGCGGGGCGGACAGTTCACTCGTTTCGAATGTCCGCGGGGCGGACAAGTTGTCACTGGATTCCGCCGCGCGGACAGATCTTCATCGCTCACCCGGAAGCCGGGTCATGTTGTTGGTGGTTAGCGTGGTGGGACGGAGAGGGCGTCAATAAGAAAGTATTCGCTGCTTCCACTGTCCGCGGCACCATCGTGACCAGCGAGCTTCTTGACGGCAACCAGTTGAGGTGTCCGCCGCGCGGACAGTCGGCAGCAGTGAACATGATGTGGATGACGGATGAAGGTATCCGTGGTGGGAGGGCCACCTATAAAAAGCTGCGACAGATTCCGCGGGGCGGACTGACATCCACCACTCACCCGGAAACCGAGGCGCGTTGTGAAAGGTAAACGTGATGGGACGGAGCCGGCGTTGATTAGAAAACCCGCCGCTGCTTCCATTGTCCGCGGCACGCCATCTACCAGCAACTTTCCCGGCGTGAAGCCGTCAAGGTGTCCGCCGCGCGGACAGGCAACCACACCGACTTTCCGCGGGGCGGACAGGTTGCCACCGGTGAATGTGGCTTCGGGGTTACGGCAGAGTTCCGCGCCGCGGACACTCTGCAAAACCTCGGCTTCCAAGTCGAACTGTCCGCGGGGCGGACAGTGGGATCGTATTCGGGTGTCCGCGGGGCGGACAGTTGGCAGCAGTGAACACGATGTGGATGACGGAAAGGTATCCGCGGTGGAAGGGGCGTCGATAAGAAAGCTGCAGCAGATTCCGCCGCGCGGACAATGGAGTCGGTATTCAGGTGTCCGCGGGGCGGACAGGTAGTCGCTGGATTCCGCGGCGCGGACAAATAATCACAGTTCACCTGGAAACTGGATCATGAGTGTTAAAGGTAAGCGTGGTTGGTCGAAGGGGCATCGATAAGAGCCCTCGTGCTTCCACTGTCCGCGGCACTGCCACTGCCAGCAACTTTCTCGGCGGTGAACTTATCAAGGTGTCCGCCGCGCGGACGAAATAGCCGCGAACATCCTGCAGCTCATGGGATGAGGAGGCGGCAACCCGACTGATAGTTTCGCAGGAGTTATGAAATCTCCGTGCTGCAAAACTATCCTATATGGTAATTTTTGAAGTATGGATGCCGCCGAATCGTTGGAGATCATCGGGGAGATCGCTTCCCAACAGTGGGGACTGTGCACGGCAAAACAAGCACGCGCAGAAGGAGTAACGCCCTTGACTCTCTCCCGACTAGAGACAAGGGGTGGACTCATCCGAGTTCGACATGGGGTTTATGCGACCGTCGGCACCATGATGAGTCCAGCGTTAGACGTCAAAGCACAATGGCTTGCACTCCGACCCGAGATGATGGCCGCTGACCGGGTCCACGACCCTACATTGGCGTCCGAATCCGTCATCTCCCACACCACCGCAGCTGAACTCTGGGGCATCGGTGACCTCTGGCCCGATGGAATCCACTTCACCGTCAACCGTCGACGCCAAAGTAGGCAACCAGAAGTCCAGTTTCATCGAAACAAACTCGACGACCACGAATGGACCCTGCACCCCGAACACAACCTCCCCATCACAACTGCAGCTCGCACCATCGTGGACCTCGCACTAGACGGACATGAACCCCAACATCTCCTTGATCTCATCGCAGATGCGAGCGAAAAGCAATTACTGCAAGAACCTGAGCTACTCAGCGCTTTTGCTGGAAACGAAACAGCTTTCGGCCTGCCAAAAGGTGATCAGGAGGGGCTACGTATGCTTTGGAAAGAATGCTTTCCACCTGTTCCCGCGGCAATCATGGAAGAGCAAATCCAAAGAGCTGTCGCCAAGGCGCTCGAGCCATTTGCTGAAGAGTTAAAGGCGCTCGTCGCAAAGATGCCACTTCAAACCGACTTTCACAGCAGCAATGTAGAAGAGGCACTCCAGAACATGCTCGCTGGCAGAGCAGCTACTGCCCATGCGCTCGAAGCAACACATAAACAATTAGCCGAAACGATCGTGCACAGTGAAGGTTTGAAGACCCTCTGGCTGTCCACCCCTCTTCCCCCATCCCACACAGCAAAACCTCAAGGAGAATCCTGTGCCACAACCTCAAAAACAAAGGGAGCGCCACGGTCAGATCGTTTCAGCACTGAAGAAGGAAGCAAGCCACGCCGGAAAGAAGCCAAACGACGTATATAACCAGTTTTTCCGTGAGGTGTTCCTTCATGAACTCATGCGCCTAAACGACGGTTGGGTGCTCAAAGGGGGCACCAACACTTACTGCCGAATACCAGGCGCCCGGCAGACAAAAGACCTCGACCTATTTCGGCAATATGCCCCTACCTCAGCCTTAAAAGCCGCTGACAGCCTCATCGCGACAATGAACAAGCACCGAGTAGGCCCTTATACATTTCAAGTGGAAAAGAGCAATGGCAAGGCGGAACGAATCGGCACGATAGACAGCAAACGCCTCAAAGTTACAGTCACTTACGGCTTAGGTAGCAGCAACCGCTTCATTGAGTTTTCCATCGACGTCAGTGGTGACCTTGAGGTCACTAGTGAAGTGGAATCAGTCACCGTAGCTTCAAGTTACGACGTCCAGACACCTTATCTTCCAGAACATTTCCAAGTCACGTCGTACCCCATCGCAAACCAGATCGCAGATAAAGTCTGCGCAATGTATGAGATACACGGCGACACACCTCCGGGCAAAGCGTCGACACGCTATCACGATCTCTACGACATTGCGCTATTAGCTTCAGAGCTTCCGCCAACAACACAGCTCAATGCTGCTGAACTCCGCGACGCTCTCAACTCACAGCAACAAATCCGAGGCGTTACTCTCCCAACAAATCTCATTATCCCTGATGCAACGTGGGCAGATCGGTACCCGAAAGCCGCAAAGAAATTTGGCAACGAAATACGAAAAGAATTCTTGATTCTAGATGAAGCCCTACGGGTTGCTGCACTCCTCATTGACCCCATTCTGAACAATGAACTCCATACGTTGACCACAACCTGGAACAGCGCAACACTTTCCTGGACACAATAGCCAGCGCCGGATATCCGCTTGAGGGTGTTCACTCTTCCTCAACCAACTGCACCAAACGCACATTGCCAAAGTGCAAAACCAAAGTGTGAAAGTGCAAAACTTTTTGGCCCCCCTGGCTTGAACATATGGCGATGAAAACTAGACTTCAAGTAGTTGAACTTTTGGTATGGAGATGCCTATGCGTAAGACCTTAATCAGCCTCACCGGCCCCGCCTTCGTTGCTGCAGTGGCTTACGTCGACCCCGGCAACGTAGCCGCCAACATCAGCGCCGGCTCCCACTACGGCTACCTCCTGGTGTGGGTACTCGTCGTGGCCAACCTCATGGCCATGTTCATCCAGTACCACTCCGCCAAACTGGGCCTAGTCACCCACCGCTCCCTGCCGGAAATCATGGGCGAGCGTCTCTCCCGCCGCGCGCGCCTAGGCATGTGGGCCCAGGCCGAGCTCATCGCCGCGGCCACCGACCTCGCCGAAGTCATCGGCGGCGCCATTGCCCTGCAACTCCTCTTCAACCTCCCCCTGTTCGCGGGCGCGCTCATCATCGGCACGGTCTCCATCATTCTCCTCATCTTCCAGAAGAAGAACCAGTGGTTCGAGGGGCTTGTCATCGGCCTGCTCCTGGTCATCTGCATCGGCTTCCTTGCCGGCCTCGCCATCGCCCCGCCCGACCCCGCCGACGTGGCCGGCGGCCTCATCCCCCGCCTAGAGGGCAAGGACAGCATCCTGCTGGCCGCCTCCATGTTGGGCGCCACCGTCATGCCGCACGCCATTTACCTACACTCCTCCCTGACCAAGCAGCGCTACCCCGACCTGGAAATCCCCCACGTGCTGGCCGGCACCCGCGCGGACATCGCCGTGGCGCTGTCCATCGCCGGGCTCGTCAACGTGGGCCTGCTGGTCCTGGCGGGCTCGGCCCTCTACGGCGTGGACGGCACAGAGACCATCTCCGGGGCCCACACGGCGATTGCCAGCCACCTCGGCCCGCTGGCCGGCGTTCTCTTCGCCATCGGCCTGCTGGCCAGCGGCCTCGCCTCGACGTCAGTGGGCGCCTACGCCGGCTCCGAAATCATGGACGGCCTGCTTCACATCAAGGTCCCCCTACTAGTCCGCCGCCTGGTCACGCTCATCCCGGCGCTGGTCATCATCGGCTGCGGGGTCGACCCCACTATGGCACTGGTGGTCAGCCAGGCACTTCTTTCCCTGGGCATCCCCTTCGCCATCATCCCGCTTTTCCGCTATGCCGGCTCCCGGGACGTCATGGGTGAGTTCGCCGCGAAACCCTGGTCTATGGCCGTGGGCTGGACGCTTGCCGCGCTGGTCATCGCACTCAATCTCGCCCTCGTGCTCCTGCCGCTGCTCTAGGCCGCCTACAATCAGCAGCCATGATTGAAGTAGCAGCCGTCGTCATCCGCAACCCACAAGGCCACGTGCTTACCGTGCGCAAGAAGTCCTCCACCAAGTACCAACTGCCCGGCGGCAAGCCCGAGGCGGGCGAGGCGCTTGTCGACGCCGCCCTGCGCGAAGTTGCCGAAGAAGTAGGCCTCACCCTCGACGCCGAGAGCCTCAACAAACTCGGCACCTTCGACGCTCCCGCCGCCAACGAACCGGGCGAGGTCGTCGTCGGCACCATCTTCACCTACACCCGCACCGTCACCGCCGACGAACCCCATGCCGCCGCCGAAATCGGCGACACCGCCTGGGTCAACCCAGCAGCCCCCGACCGCGAGCTTGCACACCTGCTGCGCGACCGCGTCTTCCCCACGCTGGCCTAGCGCCAACTGTCAACACTTCGGCGTCATTGACCTCGAAACCATCAAGAGCTACCCTTTTGAACATGTTCACTGAACACGTTCACTCATCGCGCTCGGCCGCCAAAGCTGGCACCGTCAGCAAGGTCCTAGCCACCGCCTACGAACTCTTCCTCACTCAGGGCTACGCCACCACCAGCATCCGGACTATCGCATCCGAAGCTGGCGTTAGCGTGGGAACCGTCATGGGAGTCGGCGACAAACAAACGCTGCTCATCCGCACCATTGGCCAACACATTTCAGAACTCCACGATGACATCCGGGGACAATCCGATAGCCTTCTCGATGTCCTGAGACCTTTCCTCCAGATGTTTACCGGCCACGAAGAGCTCTCCCGCGCCTTTGGCGCAGCACTCATCCAACAAGGCAATCAAGGCGAAGCGCTCACCGCACTCAAAACGCTCCTGACCGATGAAATCACCCTGCGACTCGGCACCAGGCTCAGCAGCGCCGATGCGGCCGAGTACGCCGACCTGCTGTACAACGTCTACCTCGGCTTACTCATCGGCTGGGCCGCCGGAATCTACGACACCGAGCACCTCACATCCCAAGCCGCCTCATCGATCGAACGCCTCAACACCGCATTCGGAGTAACCCAATGATCCTAGAATCTTCCCCAGCCTGGCCCTCCCTTCTACTAGCAGCCATTCTGCTTGGCGACGCCGCCCTCTCCCTCAAACCAGTCCCCTTCATCGAAGCCTGCCTCAGCGGCGTCAAACTCCCCAAGGACTGGTGGTGGGCGCTCATTGTCATCAAGTGCCTCGCCGCCGTAGGACTCATTGCCGGCCTCTGGTTCCCCGGCGTAGGAATCACAGCCATGATTGGAGTCATCGCCTATTTCTGCGCGGCCGCAGCAGCCCATGTCCGCGCCCACTTCCTCGGTAGCGCATTCTGGATCAACTGCTTAGGCATGCTCGCATTCTCCATCGGAGTACTGATCCTGACGCTCGCACTGAATTAAGACACCAGTCAACCTTTCACGGCTTCCTGAAGGCAGATACATCATTGCACCTCTTGAATGATGACTTGATGCTTTCTACCCTAAAGGTATGCGCACGACGATAAACCTCCCGCCGAAACTCCTTGAAGAAACGAAGGTCCAAGCCAAAGCCAACAATGTCACTTTGAGCTCATACGTCGAAGAGGCGGTCCGCGCTGCCCTCAAGAAGGAAGCCCGCATCAGTACCGAAGACACCCCCGTTAACCTGCCCTCCTTCGATTGCGGCGGACCGGCTCTAGTTGATCTCAGCAACAAAGAAGCTGTGTGGGCGGTACTCGATGATCATTCCTGATGTCAACATTCTCGTTTATGCCTTCCACTCCGCTGCACCGCAACATAAACCCGCTCAACAATGGCTAAGTAGTGCTCTAAATCGGCATGAAACAATTGGACTCCTGGATGTTGTGGCAACGGGCTTGCACTGAGGAGGGCTTCCCACTATTCAAACTGCTAAACATGCAGGTCATCAAAGTGTGAAACTTCAAAAACCATACTGTTAAAGTGTAAAACTGTTGCTTGCTCCCAGACCAGTTATGTTTCACATGAAACGGAGTGTCGGGTTGTCACAAAGTTCCGCGGACGGCGGGGCGGACACCCCGGGCGGCCTCTGCCTACAGGTCGAACTGTCCGCGGGGCGCACAAGCTGTCGCGGGGTTCCGCCGCGCGGACAACCACGCTGACGAAGGCGGCGGCACCCGCGAAGCGATCACCTCCTGCCGCGAATCACGCGTAGCGACGCCCCGCTTCATCAACACCAGCGTCCAATTCACCGTACTGTTCCCACGAGGCTCCCGCTCCAGCGCAGAACACGATGCCCGGCTGGAAGACATAGGCTCCAATACCCGACTCTCCCCGACCGAGGAAGACCTACTGGTCAACCTCCAAGCCTTGGGCAAGAACGTACCCCGGATCTACCAGGCACTCTCCGCGACAGGTAGCGGTATCACCGTGAACGTACTGGCAGCCAATACCGGACTTTCCACAGGCCAAGTGCGCTACGGACTCGCGCCACTGCTTCGCGAGGGCATCGTCACCATGGAAGGTGGCCAAGGCGACCGAGCAACGGTGTACAGGATTGTGCAATCGGTGAGTTAGTAAAACCGCATCATTTTCTTTATTAAGCCTTTCTGGGGAAATTTTTTCCCGTAATGAGCTTTTCTCACCTAAACTTACTTCCATGAGACTGCTTAGCTTTATTGCGGAGAATCACCGTAGCTTCCGTGATGAGTTCGCGCTGGAAATGACGCGTAACTCCTGGCGCACCGCAGTTCCACGTCAAGGTGAGAGTTGGGCCGATGCCTGCCTACCGGTTGCTGCCATATTTGGACCCAATGCATCAGGAAAGACGGCGGTACTCGACGCAATGCGCTACGCAATGGAGGCAATCCAATACTCTGCAAGTAGATGGCTTCAATTTCAGAAAAATCCTCGATCCCCATTCAAGTTAGATGAGGACGCTGTACGTTCCCCCAGTTTCTTTGCACTCGATTTCACTTTAACCGGTGGCATTGGCGGCCCGGAGCTTGCGGCCCGAGAAATTCGATATCACTACGAATTCTCCATTTCCGCGAACCGCATTGAACACGAGCTGCTGCTTGGATATTTCTCCTCCCGCCCAACACGGCTTCTGGAAAGAGACGCCGAACAAGGCATAATCAGCTGGCATAAGTATCTGGGACCACGTATATCTCCAGCCCCGCGAGAACTTGTGCTCTCCCGTGGCTACGTTGCAGGTCACGACACACTACAGTCGTTTGTTGGACGCATTATCGCTGGCGTCGATTTCTACGACATCAGCGACAGTGCCCGGCGGCAACGCCTCGACCGAATTGCGGCGGATATCGCCGACGAACGAATTCCGTTGAACGTACTCACCACACTCGCGGCAGTAGCCGATATCGGAATCACGCGAATTGATGTAGATACAGATGAACGAGAGCTACCGCCGAGAATACGCAAGATTCTCGAGCGAGCTGCGACACATGGTAACAAGACGCCCGGGAAAGCTCTATTAGGCCAAAGTCTGATCGGCCACGACATCGTAAACAGAACGCTGCGATTTTATCACCATGGCAACGAATCCGCCGACGCCGGCTTTCTCATGCGCGATGAGTCATCCGGAACGTTGGCGTGGCTCACCATGGCCGTTCCCATCTTAGAAGCGCTCCGCGACGGCACCGTTTTTTGCGTCGACGAGCTGGATACCAGCCTCCACCCCAGTCTCGCCGAAGCAATCGTCGCACTGTTCCAAGATCAAGATACAAACCCACACGGGGCCCAACTGATCTTCACGTCACATGACGTATCCCTGCTCCAGCCGCAGTCTTCTGCGAACCTGACGAAAGAGCAAGTCTGGTTCACCGAAAAAGACAGCTCTGGTGCAAGTACGCTCTATAACTTGCAGGACTTCCGCGATTTGAAACCGGCATCAAATCTTGCAAAGCAATACCTGGAAGGCCGATTCGGCGCGCTACCGTATCTATTACCAGGTTTAATGCGAAGTGCTGTTGAAGAACTATCACCTACACGACGGGGGCAAGAAAATGGGGAACGTGGCAGCGCGTAAAGGTACACCCAGAAAGCCCAAGAGCAGGGCAAAGCGGAGGCTGAAAAGTCGGCTTCTGATTGTTGTAGAAGGCGACAAAGGAAAGTCTGAGCAAGTTTACTTCCAAAGGCTCGCACAAATTCTGCGTTCCAACGACGTGGCCACGGACATCAAGGTTGTACCTGGTAAGGGAGAACCCAAGCGAGTTCTTGATACATGCGAGAACCATCTGAAGTCCGACAACTTTGACCGCGCGTTCCTAGTCGTCGATTGTGACCAACACACCACCCTGGGTGATGTTCTTCAACTCGCACAAAAGAGCAATATCTCAGTCGCAGTAACGAACCCTCAATTTGAGCAGTGGCTGTATTGGCACCTCTACGACGGCGGGAGCGACGCGAAGAAAATGACCGATGTACTGCAAAAGGAACGCTATCTCACAGGCCGCAATGCGAAAGAACTCGGGGTAATGTTCCCAGTCGAGAGATACCCTGAGGCAACGGCACGCGCAAAACGCCACTGGACCGAAATGCGCCCCAATGCAAAAGGGCCATGCCCGTCATCTTCAATCCCGTACCTTATAGAAGCGATGCAAAAGTAATGACTAACTAGAGGGCCACACAAACCTCCCCACGCACCCGTGGGGAACTTTTGTTCGGTGGTCATGTATCAGTAACGCAGCGGGCTGGCCGCTGACCATGTTGCGCGAGGATCCCTCAAACCGCTTCCGTTCCACTGCACAAGGCCAGCGTCCCGGAGTGCTTGCAGAGCACGGCGGACGGGAGGGTTCGAGAGGTGAAGGGCGTTGGCCACTTGGCCCGTCGATAAGGGATGTGGGCTTGCCTGCAAGGCTGCAAGCACCTCTGTTGAGTAGCGCGGCAAGTCCGCACGAAGCGACTCGTCGAGGCGTTGCACTGCCTTCAATGTCAAGACAACACTGCCACTTGTCTGCCGGTACACGGGGTCTGCAAAACTCGCCTTTCGCATACCAGCGATCATTCGTCGAATCCCTTCCCCCAACTCCTGCCCAATCCGCAACTCAGCAGTCCCACGCGCAATCAACGGGTTTCTTGCAAACCGCGCAATTGCTTCGGGTTTCGACGGGTCCACCAAGCCAGGGAACCTGCCAGGGCTAGACACCTCAACCCGATCAGGATAGATCTCGAACCTGACGTGATCCCCAGCCATACTGTAAGACCTGTGGATCACCGCATTCACCAAACCCTCTAGCCACACATCCGGCGGGATCAAATCCTCCTCTTCAAAAAGCCCACTGCCTACAAGACGGCGCACTTTTGGAAGAATCTTGCTAATCGCAGTTCTGGCCTGCTGAATCTGTTCTGGCAGGGTGCCGTCGAAGCGTTCGTCGTAAAGAATTTGCTGACCATGACCCGGCAACCGACCTGTGTCATTGAACTGGACCACACGAACATGAGCGTTTGGAAAGAACTCCTGCGGATGTTTTCCGAAAAGCAACAATGCCGCTGTCCGCGGGTTGCCTGCCCTATCTATCAAGTTTCGCGCCCTCAACGCATCTTGGGCCGAGGCCGAACCAATCGCCTCCGCATACCGCTCGACCTGCGCCATATCGAGGTCTCCAGGCTCAGCACGTGGTGGAACAATTGCATCAAACTGCTGCTCCCCCTTCAAATACCGCAACTCTAAAATGCCGTCGGGGCCCAGCTGCTTCGTTTCATCCCCGATGCGTAGGAAGCACTCCCCCGATTTGGAATAATGTACACGCTCACTAGGCAAGATATGGAATAGGTATACAGAAGTGGCGTCATCAATGCGAAGGCTCTCGATCTCGACTCGAACCGTTGGATCGGTGTGATCAAACGCCGATTGTCGTAAGTCGTTGTCCTGCCGTGCGCTAGGCAACCCATCGAATTGTCGATCAGTGATACCGACAGCGATGACCCCGCCCTCGGCGTTGGCAAAAGCGATAATCGCCTTCGCAAGATCCTTCGGTTTAATACGAAACGATTTCCGCTCAAACCACTGATCTTCGGGACGCGCAAGCAACTCATCAACCTTTACCGCAGTATTCATGTGGATCACTCTACTCGAAACGATTTCGAGTAGAGTGATATACCCAGGTCAAAACATGTAAATCCGTTTCGAGCATGTTTCGAGTAGGTTTCGAGCCACAACCCAACGGTATAGAATAACGCGCAGGCGAACGAGCGCACCGGGAAGAAAGGCGATCAGGTGAGCATCACTCCACGTCCGTCCAACTTTGGCTTCGTTGGGCAAGCATGGCCCCAGCTCATTATTGAGTGTCGCAATGCGGAGGATGCCGCGCTGACCAACCCGCGCGCGTCGATGTTCCAATCCCGGTTCGTGTTGGAGCAGGTGATTGGGCATATCGCGGCGTTGAATGGGTTGGAGAAGCAGTCCAACATTTTTGATACGCTGACCAACCCGGACTTCTCGCGGCTGCTGCCGGAGACGATCCGTTCCAAGATGCACATCCTGCGCAAGGCCGGCAACACCGCGGTGCACAGCGAAGCGCACATCACCAGCGATGAGGCGCTGCAGGCGCTGAAGCACCTGTATGACGTGATGGTGTTCGCAACTACGCACTTCTCGGGGAAGACGATTCGGGGGATTGCGCCGTTTGACGTCGAGATCTTGAAGCAGGCACCGCGGCAGGCGGCGTTGAACCAGCGGCAGATGATGGCGCTGGCGGCGAAGGAGAAGTCCGCGAGGGAGCAGGCTGACCTGTACAAACTGCAGCTGGATGAGGCGCAGCAGCGGGAGCTGGAGCAGGCTGCGGGGTATGAGGAGGAGATTGCGAAGCTGCGGGAGCAGATCCGCAAGCAGCAGGAGAAGCTGACGCCGCCGGCGCCGCAGTTGGCGGTGGATGAGGCGCAGACGCGACGTGACATCATCACGCCGATGCTGGAGGATGCCGGGTTTGTCCGCGGCCGCACGCTCATCGAGGAATACCCGGTGGCGGGCATGAAGGTGGACTATGTGCTGCTGGATACACAGGGTGTGCCCATCGCCGTTGTGGAGGCGAAGAAGGCCAGCCGCAGCATTAACGACGGCCGCCAGCAGGCCGCGATCTACGCCGACGCCATCGGCAACGCGACGGGACGTGTACCGCTGATCTTCTACACCACCGGGTACGAGGTGCGCTTTTGGGACAGGGACGCCGACCTGCCGGGCGGTGCCGGCTACGAAACCCGCACTATTGAGTCCTACCCAACAGTGCGCGCGATGGAGGCGCTCATCGCCCGGCGCGACAAGCGCCAACCGCTCAGCGCGCACAGCGCCACCATCACCGAGATCGCCGGCAGGCCCTACCAGCTGGAGATGATCCAGTCCGTGGCGGAGGCGTTCGGCAAGGGTAAGCGCCGCGCGCTGTTGGTCATGGCGACGGGGACGGGCAAGACGCGCGTCTCCATCGCCACCGTGTCCATGCTGTTGGAGGCCGGCTGGATCCGCAACGTGCTCTTCCTTGCCGACCGGAAAGCGCTGGTCACGCAGGCGCACGCGGCGTTCAACGAGCACCTCGCAGAGGCGGTGCCCGTCAACCTGACCACCAACCCCGCCGGCGAGGGCCAGGTGTACGTGAACACGTACCAGACCATGATCGGCATGATCGGCGAAGGCCAACGCTTCAACTCCTTCGACTTCGACCTCATCATCGTCGACGAGGCCCACCGGTCCATCTACCAGCGCTATCGACGCATCTTCGACTACCTGGACGCCCTCGTCGTCGGACTGACAGCCACCCCGCGCAGCAACCTCTCCCACGACACCTATACCTTCTTCGGCTGCGAGCCCGACACCCCGACCGGCTACTACAGCCTGAGCCGCGCAATCGAGGAGGGCAACCTGGTGCCCTACGAGGTATTCTCCGGCAGCACCGCCTTCATGCGCCGGGGCATCTCCTACGGCGAACTCACCCCCGAGCAGCAGCTGGAGTGGGAGAACGCCGAATGGGGTGTCGACGAACACGGCGACCCACTTTCCGCACCCCAGGAAGTCAACGCCGCCGAGATCAACGCGAAGCTGCTCAACCGGGACACGATCCGGAAGGTGTTGCGCCAAGTCATCGGCAAGGGGCTGAAGGTCGACGGAGCGGACCGGCTGGGCAAGACCATCATCTTCGCCCGCAACCAGGCCCACGCAGGCCTCATCGCCGACGAGTACCGGGCCATCTTCCCCACCACCGCCACCCGCGCCGAAGTGATCACCCACGGCGTGTACAACGCGGAAGCACTCATCGCCGAGTTCAAACAGCCCGACTCCGGCCTGGACATCGCCATCAGTGTGGACATGCTCGACACCGGCATCGACGTCCCCGAGGTCGTCAACCTGGTGTTTTTCAAACCCGTCTACTCCCCCACCAAATTCTGGCAGATGGTCGGCCGCGGCACCCGCCTGCGCCCTGACCTGTTCGGCCCCGCCGTGGACAAAACGTGCTTCTACATCTTCGACTACTGCGACAACGTGCGCCAATTCAGCGGCACCACCAACACCACGGAAGGCTCGCACCAAGTCTCGCTTTCGCAGCGCAGCTTCACCACCCGCGCCCGCCTACTGCTGACGGCCACGGATGAAGTGCGAGGGGACGTCGCAAAGCATCTTTCGGACGCCGTGCGCAGCGTGCCCCACCGCAGCATCCTCGTGCCCACCGAAGCACGCGCCTACCTCGAGCGATTTAGCGACGCCACCCCCTGGCTCACCGCCGACGCCGACACCCACCAACAAGCCGTCACCGCACTCGCGCCACTACCCTTCGCCGCAACCGGCGACAAAGAACAAGCCCGGCGCTTCGACTACCTCATCTACCAGCTCGAACTCGGACTGTTCGAAGAACGCGGCGACTGGGACGTGCTCGCAGAGAAAGTCGTCGGCATCGCCGAGGCGCTGCTGCAGAAAACCAACATCCCCACCGTGGCCAACAACGCAGCGCTACTCGAGGCGATCGCCGGCCCACAATGGTGGGACGGCGTAACCTACAGCGACCTCGAACTCGCCCGCAAAACGGTCCGCGGGCTCACTGTCTTCCTCGACAAAGCGCAACGCGCCGTGGTGATCACCGACATCGAAGACGAACTCGGCGAACTCGAACAAAGCACCCTCCAAGCCACCGGCGGCACCCAGCGCGAAAGCTCCGTCGTCGAAGAAGAACTCCGCCGCGCACTCGAAGGCAACACCACCAGCCTGGCGCTGCGCAAACTCCGCAACGCGCAACAGCTCAGCACGCACGACCTCGACGAACTCCGTCAGCTGCTACTCAACGCCCACGTCGACGGCGCCGCCGAACTCGCCAACACCCACCAAGCCAAACTCGGCCTCTTCCTGCGCGAAGTCGTCGGGATGGACGCCGACGCCGTCGAAGCGCACTTCAAGGAACTGTTGCACTCCACCGACCTCAACTCCGTGCAACGCACATTCCTCAACACCGTCGTCAGCGAGGTGATCCGCAACGGCGTCGTCGAAGCCCACGAGCTCACCCAACCGCCCTTCGACGAAAACGGCTCCATCATGGACATCTTCCACGAAAACGTCGGCGTTGTTTTGCAGCTGCGCGACAGCCTCGAGCAGCTCAACAACACCGCCCTGCCGACCGCGGGGTAGCTTCGATAAAATCAGGCGCATGAGCACATGGGCACAAATCCTTGGCGTTGGCGCGACGGCACTGCTGATCGGCGGTGGCGTCGGCGCAGGCACCTACGCAGCCATTAACGAGCCGGACCCGGCGCAGTACGCCATCGCTACCACCGCCGAGGCGCCACGCCTCCAACTGACCAACCCCGACGGCCTGCTCACCCCAGCTGACCAGGCGCAACTCGAGCAGAACCTCCAGCGCATCGACCACCCAGAAGTCGTGCGCACCATCCACATCCTCGCGTTCAACAACGCCGAAAACACGCGCGACAACATCAACGACACCATCGAGGAATACTTCCGCGCCCACTACCCCGACGAAATCCTGGACAAGCACGGCTTCCGCGACGGCACCCTCGTCCTCGCCGTGGACATGGCGCACCGCCACCACGCAATCTACGCCGCCGACGACGTCGCCGACGTCCTCGACCTCCACAGCGAATCATCGCGCGTCTCCTCAGTTATCGACGCCATGGTCCCCGGACTACAAAGCAACAACGTCCCCGCCGCCCTCTTCGCCGGCGCGAGCCTCGCCATGGACACCGCCGGCCTGCAGCAGGAGCGTTACGAGTCCGCAGTCGACGACCGGATTGGGGGCGGCATCGGCGCCGGTGTGGGATCCGGCGTGTTGGCAGGCGTTGTTGGCGGCACAGGCGTCGCGCTGCGCAACCGGCGCCGCCGATTGATCGAGCAGGCGCGGGCGGACTACTCGCTCGTGACCAAGGAATACGCCGACCTCGCCGGGCGCCTCGACGGCATCGACGTCCGCGCCAACTCCCTGACCAGCGCGTTTGCCGATGCGGAGCTGCGTCGTCAATGGGGCGACGTCCGCGACCGCTTCCTCAAACTCCACGACACCGTCTCCGGCGCCGGCGGCATCAGCAGCATCCCCATCTCCGACGACGCCGCTGCCTACCGCGCCCGCAAACAACTCGCCGACGCCGCCGAAACCCTCACCCACACCAGCCACGCCGAAGACAACATCAACCGCCTCTTCAACATCGAACAAGGCGACACCACGACCCGCCGCACCGACCTCGCCCGCCTCAGCAGGGACATCACCAAAGCACGCACCTCAATTAACGACGCCACCCTCCGCCAAGAACTCGTCTCCTTGGAGGAGCGCGTCCGGCAGCTGGATGCGGACCCCGCCAGCCCCACCTTCCTCGACGACTACCTCCACCTCCTCTCCGACTACCGCATCATCCTCGACGCCGTCAAAGACAAAGAGTTCAGCGACGTCAAAGACCGCCACAAACTCACCACCCCAGCCATCTACGACAAGGACTACTGGTACCCCACCTACATCCCATTCGTTGCGATGCAGTCCTGGCACAACACCAACGTCGCCGCCGCGAACTCGGCTGCTTCTTCCTCCTCTTCGGGTGTGAACACGACGTTCAGCTCGGGGTTCACGGCCGCTGGCGGGTCGGGGAGTTTCTAGGGGTTGGTCCTGCACCAAATTCCCTCATACGCGCTCGCCGACCTGGGCTTTTGCAGATTGGGCTGCTGAAAAGCGGGAATGTGGTGCATGTCCCGGCCTTAAAAACATCAGAATGCAGATTGATGCTAAATTGGCGTTGCAGACCTCCACCGCACATGCGGAATTTGGGGGTCTAGCTGTTTTCCAGGGCTATTGGCCGTATCTTCGGGGAGTTCCACCCCAGTCTCACCTCTCAACCAGTCCGGGACAGATCTTGAAATCTTGTAAATTTGAGGCCTGTGGAATCCATCTGAGCAGGAGGAATCTGAGTGATAGCCTTATTCTCGTGCGAAAAATGAACATTAATTTCAGGGCCGAATGGAATAACGCGCAAGTCATTGCCGCTCTGCTCGTTGCTTTCGTGTTATTCCTTGCCATGGTGCACTGGGGGTTGGTGCTCTTCTGGGAAAAGCCCTGGCAGGAATCGCTTGCGACGATATTTTCATATCGAGGAGCGATACCTGCTGCCGCAGCTGCCGTACTTACGTTAGGTATCGCCACCAAGTCACTGTCGCAGAAATCAAATGCTGATGACCGCTCTGCGTACTACGAACGTGTTCAGTGGGCAATCGATATGACACTTGCAGAAAATCCCGCTCAGCAAAATGCAGGTTGGCGTTTTTTGACCCCAATGCTGGAGTCAGGGTTGAAGTCTTCAGAAGATATCGGGTTTACTCGGGCAATTCTTGAATACGACAATAAATTTAACCCGAGGAATTCAACCTTTTCGCCGGGTACTACTTCGAAGAACTGGGTTTCAGACCTAGAGATTTTGTTACTATTATCCGTACTAGGTCATAACAGGGATAGGAAGGAGTCTGCTGATGACTAATCAGGCAATGGCAGAGCGGAAGTATCCACTGACCGAGTCCCATAAACGAATGATCGAGCAGTTGCCAATGACACAGGCGAAAGCTAGCCGTGATTTGCAAGAGTATGCCAAGAAACTCGAAGCACGTCAGAACCGGCCCTTATGGCAGCGGATTCTAGGCATTTATCCGATATAGATGGTGTTGCCCGGAGGGCTCCACACATAGGTTAAAAGACCGAGTGTGATCCATGCGACCATCAAACACAGCCACAAGCAGCCGTACTAAAACGTTTCACGGGCTTCTCCTAGTATGAGTAGTGTTTCCTTGCAGGATAAATGCAAATATTTTTGCATCACAATTGTTTGCTCTGCCCGAACACATTCACTCCAGCTGACTGACTAGCCGTCACCGATCTAGGCTTTTACAACTTGGCCAACTCAAAACGAGGGAATGTGGTGCAGGCACCTCTTCCCTGCGCACCAAATTCCTGGTTTTCGCGGGGCGCTCGGCGTTTTCCCAGGTCGCGATTCGGCAAGATGGGAATGTGGTGCGCGCCCCAGCCTGCCCAGCCGAGCCAGTGCCAAAGGACGCAATTTCGAAAAGTAGCACCAATATAGTGCCTGGTCAGCAATGGGCTGTATGTTTAGGGGTGCGTCCTTTGGCACTCACGGCACTCGAGACCTAAGAACGCCAAAGGCCCCACCAAAAAGGCGGGGCCCTAAGCCAAAAACTAAAACTACTCCACGGTGACGGAGTTGATCACGACGTCCTCGACGGGGCGGTCCATGCGGCCGGTCGGGACGTTGGCAAGCTCGTCGACGACCTTGCGGGAAGCCTCATCGGTGACCTCGCCGAAGATGGTGTGGCGGTTGTTCAGCCACGGGGTTTCGGCGACGGTGATGAAGAACTGGGAACCGTTGGTGCCTGGGCCGGCGTTGGCCATGGCCAGCAGATATGGGCGGTCAAACTGGAGTTCTGGGTGGAACTCGTCGGCGAACTGGAAGCCTGGGCCGCCGGTGCCGGTGCCGGTTGGGTCGCCGCCCTGGATCATGAAGTCGGGGATGATGCGGTGGAAGATGGCGCCGTCGTAGAAGGGGCCTTCGGTGGTGCCGGAGGCGTTCTTGGTGGAGTAGTCGAGGGTGCCCTTCGCCAGGCCGGTGATGGTGTCAACGGTGTGTGGGGCGTGGTTGCCAAACAGGTCGACTTTGATGTCGCCGTGGTTGGTATGGAACGTCATTGTCTGCGTCTTTTGAGTCATGGTGTACAGCGTACACGACCCTCCACGCCCCTCGTCCGGTGTTAGCGCTGGGCGAGCACCGCGTCGCGTGCGGCAACCAGGTTGCGTAGCGAGGGCTCCACTTCCTCATACTTGCGGGTCTTCAGGCCGCAGTCGGGGTTGACCCAGAGGTGTTCGGCTGGGACGTGGCGCAGTGCTGCTTGGAGCAGTTCGACGATTTCCTCGACGGAAGGGACGCGTGGTGAGTGGATGTCCCAGACGCCGGGGCCGATTTCGGAGTGGAAGGAGTCGTCGATGTCGGCAAGCAGTTCCATGCGAGAGCGGGCGGCTTCGATGGAGGTGACGTCGGCGTCGAGGCCTGCAACTGCGTCGATGATCTGGCCGAACTCTGAGTAGCAGAGGTGGGTGTGGATCTGGGTGGTCGGAGTGGCGTTCAAGGAGACGAGTCGGAAGGAGCGGACGGCCCAGTCGAGGTAGGACGGGCGGTCCTTGGCTCGGAGTGGGAGGAGTTCGCGCAGGGCCGGCTCGTCGATTTGGATGATGCTGATGCCGGCTTCCTCGAGGTCGCGGACTTCGTCGGCGAGGGCGGCGCCGATTTGGTCGGCGGAGACGGACAGGGGGACGTCGTCGCGTTTGAAGGACCAGGCCAGGATGGTGACTGGGCCGGTGAGCATGCCCTTAACCGGCTTGTTGGAGAGGGATTGGGCGTAGGTGGCCCATTCGACGGTCATTGGGGCTGGTCGGGAGACGTCGCCGTAGACGATTGGTGGGCGGGTGCAGCGGGAGCCGTAGGACTGGACCCAGCCGTTTTCGGTGACGACGAAGCCGTCGAGGAGTTCGGCGAAGTATTGGACCATGTCGTTGCGTTCGGCTTCGCCGTGGACGAGGACGTCGATGCCGATTTCTTCTTGCAGTTCGATGACCTGCTTGATTTCTTGCTGCAGCGCTTCCTTGTATTGAGCGTCGCTGAGTGTGCCGTTGCGGTGTGCGGCGCGGGCTTGGCGGATCTCGGGGGTTTGGGGGAAGGAGCCGATGGTGGTCGTCGGCAAGCTGGGGAGGTTCAGGGCGTCGCGCTGAGCCTGCTGGCGCTCGGCGAACAGCGGCTGACGCTGCACCTGACCTGCAGGAAGAGTGCCAAGACGCTTGGCGACGGCCTCGTCGTGGCGCAGCGGGGACTCCGCGCGAGTGCGCGCCACACGGGCGGATGCGGCGAACGCGACCTCCGCGGCCTGCGGCCCGGCGCTCAAGGCGAGGGCTTCGGCGATCTTCTCGTCGGCGAACGCAAGCCAGGTGGCGACGTCCACGGGCAGGTTGCGCTCGGCCTTCAGGGTGTGCGGCACGTGCTGCAGCGAGGTGGACGTGGTCACCGATGTGGCGCCGAGGGTGGTGAGGACTTCGGTGCGTTCGGCGAGGTCGGCGGCCCAGACGTTGCGGCCGTCGATAAGTCCGGCGACGAGGTGTGTCTCGGGCGCGACGTGGGTGCGGACCTGCTCGACGTAGTCAGGGGTGGCCTGCAGGGTCCACGGGGACAGGTCGACGTGGAGGGCTTCGGGCTTGAGTTCGCCGAGGACGGGAAGGGCGGCGTCGGCGGCGCCGTACGGGGTGGTCAGGTAGACGCTCGGGCGAGCGTCGGCGCCGAGGAGCGTCGACCATGCCTCACCCAGGTAGCGCGCGATATCGGTGTCCGGGGTGTCAACGTCAGCGACGACGATCGGCTCGGCGACCTGGACCCACTCCACACCGGCCTGGTGCAGCGCCGCGAAGACCTGAGCGTACGCGTCGACCAGGGCCGGGAGCAGGGACCACTCCACCGGCTTCGACAGCGCGAGCAGCGTGACTGGGCCGACGAGGTACGGGCGCACCTGATGGCCGGCCTCGCGGGCCTCCTCCACGATGCGCACGATGCGGTCCGGCACCGGCGTGATCTCCTGACCAGCGGCGACCTCGGGCACGAGGTAGTGGTAGTTGGTGTCGAACCACTTGGTCATCTCCAGCGGCACGCGGTTGGCGGTGCCGCGGGCGAGCGCGAACTCCTCGTCCAGGTCGGTGCCGCCGGCGACGAGGCCGACGGTCAGCGCGGTCTCCAGGACGTGGTCGTAGAGGGCGACGTCCGCCGGGATGGCGTAGGGCTCGGAGAGACCGAGGTCACGCAGGTGGTTGTACGTATCGATGCGCAGGGCGCGCGTCGTGGAGCGGAACGTGTCCGCGTCGATCTGCCCGGACCAGTAGGACTCCAGGGCGCGCTTCAGTTCGCGTTGCGCGCCGATCCTCGGGTAGCCCTCGATGGTCGTGGTGGGGAATGCTACGGTGCTCACAGGTTGAGTCCTTTCAATAGTTCACGTGTTACTGCTAAGTCGTTATGTGTGTAAACATGCAGGCCACCGGCGCCAGCCTGCAGAATCGTGCGCGCTAACTCAACGGTGAGTCGCATGCCAATCTGGTGCTCTTCCTCCGGTGTCCGCGCCGCTTCAAGCTGCTTGATGACGTCCACCGGGGGTGCCACACCGGACAACTCGCCCATCCTGCGCACCCGGTTCACGCTGGTCATCGGCATGATGCCGGGGATCAGCGGGATGCGCACCCCGGCGAGCCGGGCACGCTCCGCGAAGCTGAGATAGTCCTGCGCGTCGAAGAACAGCTGCGTGATGGCGAAGTCGGCACCGAGGCGCTGCTTCGCCAGCAACACGTCCAGGTCTTGGTCGTCGCTGGTGCTCTCCGCGTGTCCCCGCGGGTAGCAGGCCACCGACAGCGCGAGCTTGCCCGCCGCGAGGCGGTAGGCCTGGGCGTCGGCAACGTCCTGGATCAGGTTGAGCAGGTCCGTTGCGTGCTGCAGGTGTGTGTCCGGCAGGCGGTCGAGTCCGGCCGGGATGTCGCCGCGAAGGGCGAGGAATCCGCGGACGCCGGCGTCGATAAGCTGGGTGATCCACTGCCGCAGCTCGTCGGGCGTGCCGGCGGTGCAGGCGAGGTGCGCGATGGGGCGCATGCTCGTGGTCTGCGCGATGCGCTCGATGAGGCGGGCAGTGCCTTCCAGCCAGTCGCTGCGGTGCGAGCTGGTGACCGACACGTAGTCGGGCTGGTAGGCGGCGAGCCCTTGGATGAGGGCGTCGAGCTTGGCGGAGTCGGCGCTGTGACGCGGTGGGATCACCTCGAAGCTGAGTGCCGTGCGTGCCCGCTGCGGGCGTGGTGCGAGCTCCTCCTCGATGCCGTCCAACGGTGCCGACGCCGAGATCCGCGTTTCCAACGTTGCCTGCCGCACCTGACTCACCTGCCTTCTGTTGCTTCCTGTTGATGGGGTGCAATGAAATTTAAGACTGGCCGCAAGGGTGCACAACTACTTTTGCGTATCGCGATGTATTGCCACAGGTCAGCGACCTGCGAAATGTGAATAATATTTCCCAAAACTGAACCGCTTGGTCTACTTTGTGCGGACTGTGGGGGCACATGTCGGTGCAGCCCGCTAGGGTGGTTGGGAAAGAACACAACGAAGGAGCACACATGAACCTCACCACTGCACGACTCGCACTGCGCGGCATCAGCGGCGCCTGGAACTACTTCCGCGAACTCAACAGCAAGCAGCAGCGTGACGTCTACGAAGCACTCACCGAAGCCATCAAGGACGACAACATCGACGACCTCCACGACCTCGCCGACGTGCCACAGCTCGAGGGGATCTACGACGCCGCGCGCCAGCAGGCCGGCAAAGTCACCCGCGCCAGCCACGCGCGTATCGACGCCCGCCGCGCCCTCCACGCCGCGACCGCCCCTGACCGCAAGGCCCGCCAGATCGCGCTGAAGAAGGAAGCGCGCAAGCGTGGGACCGGCTCGAAGGTCCTGTTCGCCTCCCTCGGTGCTTGCGCGCTCGCGGCCGGCGGCTGGGCGCTGTGGGAGTTCTACCTGCGCGAAAAGCTCGAGGAGCGCAACCACGAGCCGAAGCACGCGCTGCGGGAAGACGCGACTGAGGGCACGTCTGAAGGCACGGCCACGCTGGTGTATTCCACCGATTCCGCCGACGACCAGTTCAGCACCCTCGACGCCCTCGACGAGGACCAGCGCCGCGCTACGAAGTAGCTGCTAGGTAGTTGCTAGCTGGCGTCCACCCGCCACGCCAGCAACAGGTGGTTGACCAGGCGGGTCTTCACGTCTGGGAAAAGGTTGCGCAGATTCGCACTCATGGGGCGGGTCACCACGATGAGCTCGGCGGCGATCTCGGAGGGAGTCAGCGCTGGGTCCACCAGGCCGTGAGCGGCGGCGAGGTCCAGCAGCTCTTGGGCGTGCGCGAAGAACTCGTCGCGGCGCTGCCGCACCGTGGGCTCCAGGGCGTGCGGCGGCTCGTCCGCCGGGGCCGCCACCAGCATGCCGATACCCGAGTCGGCGCACGCCCAAATGAAAGCGCGCCACTGCTCCTCCGGGGCGCTGTCAAACTTGGCCAGCGTGTCCCCCAGCTTCGCGTCGAGCACGTCAATGAACTCGAGGGCGCACGCCTGGCGCAGGTCGGCGCGCGTCGGAAAGTGCCTGTACAGCGTGGCGATGCCCACCCCAGCGTGCTCCGCGATCTCGCCAAGCGTGACCTCCGAGTTCGGGCGGGTGCGGAAGTTCTCCACCGCCGCCCGGATCAGCTGTTCGCGCTTCTGTCTCGCATCGGCTCGCATGGTGCTTCCTTTCCGCTTGACATTAACTGATAGTCAATCCTACGCTTAGCACCATTCTGCAACGAAAATCAACCAAAGTAGGTGTTCAATGGACTGCATCCTACGAGCCGTCGACGTCGTCGTGCGCCCAGGGAACAACCCGGTCAACCTCGAGGTTGGCGAAGGGTTCACGCTGGTCACATCGCCTCGCGAGTCCGGCGCGTCCACACTGAGTATGGCGCTCGCCGGCCGCTACGAACCACACAGCGGCACCATCGAGCTTTTCGACGAGCCCACCACCGCCCGCCAACGCTTCCCCGAGATCGCCCTGGCGGGCATCTCGCTCATCGACTCCGTCGAGCGCTCCGTGCCCACCAAGGAAATCATCCGGGAGCAAATCTCCTGGGAGCTGCCGTTCTTCCGCCTCATCCCGCGTGACCTGCTCGGCCACGAACTTGTCGAACCCTGGCTGGAACCCCTCCAATTCGACCTGGACGAGGACAAACTCAAGCTCGGCATCGGCGACCTCAGCATCGTCGACCGGATGCGGTTGCGTGTACTGCTCGCGCTCATCGCGCGACCAGACGCGCCGCTCATCATCGTCGACGACCCAGACCAGCTGCGTAACTTTGAGCTGCGCAAAGAATTCATCGACAACCTGCGCGACGTCGCAAAACTCAAACCTGTGCTGGTCAACAGCGTGAACAAGGAGGACCTATGATCGCAGGGCTGCACATCGGCAGCAACTTCCGAAAGTTCGGTCACGGCAAACTGCCGCCGCTCGCCATCATCGCCATCACGCTCATCCCGCTGCTCTTCGGCGGACTGTTCGTCTGGTCCTACTACGACCCGCTGGGCAACCTGCACAAGATGCCCGTCGCCCTGGTCAACTCGGACGAGGGTGAGCACGGCCTTACCGTGGTGGAAGAACTCATGGACGAGCAACCCATGGACTTCCGCCTGGTCAGCGCGGAGGAAGCCCAAAAGGGCGTCGCCGACGGCACCTATTACCTTGGCGTGGAGATCCCCAGCGACTTCTCCGAAGCCGCCGAATCCGTCAACTCCGACAACCCCCACCAGGCGAAACTCAACATCTCCCTTAATGAGACCAACGGGTTCATCCCCACCATGCTGGGCAACCAGGTCACCATGATCATGAGCTCCGTCATCTCGGAGAGCGTGAGTAAAGAGGTGGTCAACCAGCTCTTCGTCGGCTTCAACACCATCCACGACGGCATGGTGCAGGCCGCCGACGGCGCGGGCAAACTCGATGACGGCGCGCACAAAGCCAAGGACGGCAGCGGCAAACTGAAGGACGGCGCCGGCAAGCTCAACGGCGGCGTCGGGGAGCTCGACAACGGCATCAAGAAGCTCGCCGACGGCGCGCAGCAACTCGACTCCGGCATCGGCGAACTCCAGCAGGGCGCCAACACGCTCAACGAGAAGCTCGGCGAAGCCTCCCAAGGCGCCAACAAGCTTGCCAACGGCCTCACCGCCCTCCAAGACGGCACCAACCAGCTCGGCGCCGGAGCAGCCGCCATCGCCGGCGGTGTAGGCAAGCTGACCTCCATCACGGACCAGCTCAACGTGGCCCAGAACACCTTCAACAGCATCAACGCCACCCTGGACCAGGCCATCCGTCAGCTCGACGCCACCCCAGTTCCCGGCGCCTCCGACCTGGCCAATCAGGCCCGCGGCCTGAAAGCTCAGCTCAATGCCGACCAGTTCGTCGCCATGAACCCGCAGATGATCAACGACCTGACCAGGCTGCGCAACGGCGCCCACGAACTGTCCACCCAGCTCAACGACCCCACCGCCAAGTACCGCTCCGGCATGGACCAAGCCGCCGCCGGTGCGCAGACGCTGGCGCAGGGCCTGCGGATGCTGCAGGACGGCTCCGGCACGCTCGTGGTGGGCGTCGGCAAGCTGAAGGACGGCTCCTCCCGCCTCGTCGTGGGAGCGAACTCCGCAGCCGAAGGCACCTCCAAACTCGCGGGTGGCTCCAACCAGCTCGTCGTCGGCCTCAACGACCTGAACGACGGCCTGGTCACCCTCAGCGACGGCACCGGCGAACTCAGCCTCAAACTCAACGAAGGCGCCGACAAAGCCCCAACCTGGGAAGGCGACCGCCTCGAGAAAGCCACCGAGGCCGCCGGTAACCCCGTCGTACACAACAACACCGGCGACGAACTCACCTTCTTCGGCAAGGGCCTCTCCCCCTTCTTCCTGTCCCTCTCCCTGTGGATCGGCGGCCTGGTGCTCTACATGATCCTCGCGCCGTTCTCACGCCGCGTCATCGACTCCGGCACCAACCCCTTCCGCATGGTCGCCCACACCCTGCTGCCGTCCCTGATCGTCGGCTTCGTGCAGGCCGTGCTGCTGTGGCTCGTGCAGGTCGTCGCGATCGGCGTCGAGCCGAAGCACCCACTCGGCCTGTTCGGCGTGCTGTGGTTCGGCTCCTGGGTGTTCATGTCCCTCATCCTGGCCATCAACATGGTCTTCGGCCCCGCCACCGGCAGACTGGTCACCATGGCGCTCATGTCCCTCCAGCTGGTGGCCTCCAACGGCCTCTACCCGCCCGAAGTGCAGCCAGGGTTCATCCAGTGGGTCCACGCCTGGGACCCGATGCGCTTTACCGTGGATATGATCCGCGTCGCCTTCTTCGGCAACCACGCCGAAGACCCGCGCCTGCTGCGCGCCATCGTGGTCCTCACACTGCTCGCAGTGGCCGCGTGGTTGATCAGCGCGTGGGGCATGTGGAAGCGCCGCATCCTCAACGACAAGGACATCCACCCAGAGCTGTCGCTGTAAGGGTTTGTGGTTGCTGGGGGCCGGTCCCTGGCACCACATTCCTATTTGGGGGTTCGGTGAGCTGGGGAAACGCTGTGGCGCATTTTCGAGATTCGGGAATTTGGTGTCTGGGCAGGGGATGCGCGCACCAAATTCCTGGATTTTGGCAGCCGGGTTTGGAAAAGCCCAGGTCGATGGGGGTCGGGGAGGGAATGTGGTGTCCCATCGGGAGATGCCAGTGCCAAAAGACGCAATTCTTGTTGGGGGAAGGGGTAAAAACCCAGCTCGTGAAGAGAGAGTTGCGTGCTTTGGCACTGAGGTGAGGGGGAGTGCACCAAATTCCTCCTCGTGGAGTTGACGACCTGGGGAAACGTCGCGTCGCCTTTTCGAGATTCGGGAATGTGGTGTCGTGATGCTTGGCCTGCGCACCAAATTCCCCCTTGCGCGTTTGGCAAACTGGGGAAATGCCTGACCGGTCGTTCGAAGTTAGTGGTTTTGGTGCGCTCCCCCTCTGCATGTGATTCCTTCGACTGGTAGACTCGCCACATTGTTGATGCGTCAACACGCATTGCGATCTACCAATAACGAAGGAGCACACTATGTCTACATCTGCGAAGCTTGCATCCGTTGCCCTGCGCGTCCCGACGGGGCTTTTCATTTTGAACTCTGCCCTGGGCAAGTTCGGCCTCAACCGCGAGGCCGCCGAGGGCCTCCAAGGCATGGCTGCCACGGGCATCCCTGCGCTTGGCAAGTTGGATCCGGAGCAGTTCGGCAAGGGTCTCGCTGTCTCTGAGGCAGCGGTGGCCGGCGCGCTGCTCGCCCCCTTTGTGAGCAACCGTCTCGCCGGTGCGGCCCTTGGCTCGTTTGGCGCTGGCATGTTGACGATGTACTTCAACAACGACGCCATGACCGAGGACGACGGCATCCGTCCTTCCCACGATGGCCTTTCCCTGGCGAAGGATTCGTGGCTGGTTTCGATGGGTGCGGCGCTGATGGCGTTGCCGAAGAAGCGGAAGTAGCCGATTCCCTTTACTGCAAGAGAAAACCCGGCCCGCGCACCGTGTGGTGTGCGGGCCGGGTTTTGTTATGCCCTGACCTCAGCCTGAGACGGAGTCAACGTTAGTTGTTCTCCGCTGGCTTGTCCTCGGCAGGCTTTGCTTCCTCGGTGCCCTGATCGTCCTTCTTGGAGGAACCGTCAATCAGGGTCTGGTTGCCGGTTGCCTTGCCCAGCTGGTAGGAGGACGTTGCTTCGTCCACACCACAGCTACGCAGGACAACGTCCATGATGATCAGGCCGGCGGTGATGGCACCGAGGGCGCCACCTGCGAGGCCGATCATCTGTGGGTTCGCTACCTGGAACGCACCCTGCAGGCCGGCTGCGCGCTCTGCGCGGTCGCGGTCGTAGATACCCAGGCCACGCTGGATGTCATCGTTAGCGCGCTTGATGGCTGCGTTGACCTCTGCGCGCAGGCTCTCGAGGCCCGGAATGCGGACCTGGGAGAGGATGCCCAGCGGGATCAACAGCAGCAGTGGCGACGCCATGCCGACCAGACCAGCGATGCACTTCGGGTCCTTGAAGTTCGCGTTCGAGGAACCCTTGGTTTCCTTCGTAACGGTGATATTTACCTCAACATCGACTGGAGCACCCTGAGCAGAGTTCGGGAAGATCGGCACGATGGTGAGGTTGCCATTCTTCTCCGGGGTGATGATCCACTTGCCGTCCTTGAACTCCTTCGTCGCCTTACCGCCGACAATGTCGAAGTCGACCTTGCTCAGGTCAAGCTTCACGCCAGAGTCAGGGTTGAGCTGGATGGTGATGACGCCGGTCTTCTCGTTCTTCTTAATGATGAAGAGCTTGTTCGGGTCGGCAATGTTTGCACCCTCGGAGGTGGACCAGCCCTTTGGCAGGACGGAGATGGTGTATCGAGTCACCAGGTCACCGTTGGCGTTGTACTCCTCAACAACCACAGACTGGTTTGCAGCCTTGTCCGTCGGAGTGAAGACGGAGTTATCAGCGCTGATGTCAGTGAGAAGATCGCGGCCCTTGACGATGGCCAAGGTGTTGTCCTTGTCCTTCTTCTCGATGGTCTGCGTCTCACCAACAAGAGCGCCCTTCTGAACCTCATCGAACTTACGGACCTTCGGCGCCGTGATGTTCAGCGTGTAACGGTTGACAACGTTGCCGTCTGGGTCAACCTCCTGCACGATGCCCGACTTGCCAGCCGAATCCTTCACAGGCTTTGCAACCCACTCAGAGATCTTGTTGCTCTTGCCGTCGACAGAACCGCTGTCCTGAACGTTAGTCGTGAAGTTCTCGGAACCACTAACCCACACCATGGTGTTCGGGTTGATCTGCAGCACGCGGAACTCAGACGATTCTGGGATCTCGAAGGTGCGGTTGCTCTTGTTCTCGCCAGTGCCGACGGTGAACTCGTAGTTCGCGTACACGCCACGGTCGTCAGCGATCTGGAAGGTGAAGACCTTGCCGATTGCTGCCTCGAGCGGCACGAGCTGGAACTCGTTCGTCTCCTCGGAGTACTTGAAGTACTTCTTGAACTCGCTGGTGATGTCCTTACCATCTGCCAGGGTACCCTCGAGGACCTTGAAGACCTTATCGTTCTCGTAGCGGGCCAACTTCGCGGTGCTATCCGTCGTGATCACGCGCTTGATGACCTTGTTCAAGTCACGACCAGGCTTGAAGTTGATGGTGTAGCGCTCGAAGACGTAGCCGTCGTTCGTGCGGTTCTCGACGACAACGGTGCCTTCTGCCTCACGCTTCGGCTCCAGCTTCATGATGGAACCTTCTTCAGGCTTCGACTTCAGCAGCTCCTCGCCCTTGATGAGCTTGAGGTCGGTGCCCTGAATCGTCAGGTCGTTGTCAGTGGTGAACTCGTGGTTCAGCTCCTGGACGTGACCCGGCTCGACATCAACAACCCACTCGGTGATGACAAGGTCAACGTACCGCTTGCCGTCCTTGTTCTTCGGAGCCTTATCAACAATGATCTTCGGCTTCTTCGGGTTATCATTGTTCGGGTCGAGCAGGCTCTCGTCAGCGACGGTGGAACCCTCAGGAATATCCTCTACGTCGAGCCAACGCATGGTCTCCTGGATCTTGACCTGGCCCTTCGTGCCCGGCTTGAAGCGGAAGCGCAAATCGGTAGTGTCACCGTTGTCGTTGGTCTTCGTATTCTTCTCATCCTTGACGACCAAGTCCTCACCCTCAGTGATGGTGAGGTTGTTGTTCGTGGCGTTGCCAGCGTTAATCGTCATGTAGGAACGATCAACCGCCTCACGCTGCAGCACGCGCTTTTCGAAGGTGTCCTGGTTGAGAGCAGGGTTAATCTGAATGTTCCAGATGTTGCGCAGCTCACCCTTGTCGTCGTTCACCTGAACGACGACCTGGCTGCCCTGAAGGTTATTGGCAGCTGCGTCGGTCGGCTTCACGACCCACTTGCCATTCTCTTCAATGATCTTCGCGTAGTCTTCACCGCTGACAATCTTGATGGTGTAGTTGTCGCGGCGCTCGATCTCGACCTTGCCATCGTGGTTGATGAGAACGTCACGGATGTCCGGGCCAGCATTCACGTCCTTCTTGACGATGAACGTGAATTCGTAGGTGCGGCCGTCCTTGTCGGTGAAGGTGACGGTTGCTTCGCCTTCAGCGCCTTCGTTCGGAACGATCTTCCAGTTGTCGCCGTCCTCGACGATCTCCTTGATGACCTTGTTCTCGTCGGAGGTGATCTCGAACTTGGTACCACCACGACGCTCAACGAAGCCCACGGAGGTGTTGAGGATCTCGCGGGTCACCTTGTAGGTGGAGTTGATGTTCTCAATGGTGATAATGTTCTGCTTCTCTTCACCGTTCTTCGACGTGATCTTGACGATCACCTCACCGTGAACATCCTTGTCCTTCGGGGTGATGACGAGCTTGCCAGCACCATCGTCCTTCACGGTCGCGATGTCGCCACCCTCGAGAACCTCTACCTTGTCACCCTTGTCCAGCGTGATGATCTTGGTGCGATCAGAGCCACCCTGGTTGATGTTGTAGAAGTAGTTGTTCACGATCTTGTTGAGGTGCTCGACCTCACCAGTGCGATCGTTGATCTGCAGCTCGTAGATGTACTCGTTGCCGTTCTCATCGGTAACGACGATCTCAACAACACCGGATCCCTTGAAGTCATCCTTCGGCTTGATGATCAGGTTGTTGTCCTTATCGCGATCCACGATCACGAGGTCCTCGCCCTTCGTGATGCGCCAGGAGTAGCCCTGCTTCTTCAGATCGCCCATGTCAAGGATCTTCTTCTCGTCCTTGTGACGGATGTCGATCGTGTTGTGGATCTCGTAGACTTCCTTCTCGATCCGGGTGTAGTACTCCTTGATGATCTCCTGAACGTTGACGTTCGTGGAAGTCGTCGTGACCGTGGACTGCTCGGTCTTCGTCTCGGTGACGTCAGTCGGGGTGACCTCAACCGTCGTTGGGACGGTCGTGTAGTGGGTCTCCGTCGTCGGGGTGACGTGCTCCTTGACCGTGGTCACGACTGGGCGCTCAGTAACGGTCGTCGTGTTGGTGACTGTCGAGCCTGGAACAACCGTCTCAACGATCGACGGCTCCGGCGTGATGGTCTTCGTGACCGTGACGTCCTTGCCGTTTTCACGCTTGGTCGTCGTCACCGTCGACGGCTCGTGAGTAACCGTAGTGGTCTTCGTCTCCGCCGGCTTCGTTACAGTCGTTACCTTCGTGGTCGGCGGGATTTGCTCCCAGCGGGTCTCGGTCGCCTCTGGGACTGTCACGACGGTGGTAACCGTGCTCTTCGGCAGCGTCACTGTCGTGTTCGTGTAGTGAGGCTCCTGCGGCTTTGGCTGCTTCGGCTTCTCCAGACCTGGCTGGTACGGCGTGATCAGACGCTGGGAAGTGTATTCACGCCTCCAGCTGAAATTCAGGTTGTAGTTGTTTGGCATCAAGACAACGATGTATTCGCCTTTGTTGTAGCTCTTGCGAACCTTTTCCATCGCTCCCTCGTTAACGACGAGGTAGTAGTTCGGCCCCGGGTTTGCCCTATCAACACGCTTGTAGCGAATCTCGAAACCGGTCAGCTCGGTGAACATCGCGTCACCCATCAGGTTCGGGCGAACCTCGTTGAGGTATGCAAGGTTGTTGGAAACCAACGCCTGCATGTACATCATCTTGCGCTTAACGCCCTCGATGTCGCCTTTCTCCTGGTCCTCGAGAACGGCCTTCATCAGGTTGATGGCGCCCTTCTCAACATCCGGGTTGATGCGGTTACCAACGCCGTAGCGGCCGGACTGGCCGGTCAGCTTACGGAAGGAGTAACCCTTCGGGTTGTTCCACGGGTTATCGACGCCCCAGTCGATGCACCAGCCCGGGCCGTACTGGGTAGCCAGCAGACCGAGAGCGTTCTGGCCCTTCGGGATCTTCTCTTTCCAGATCTGCTGGCCTTCAAAGACCTTCTGCAGCTCCTCCTGGGAGAGCTGATCGTACTGGCTTGTAACAGCAATGTCTGCGCTTGCGTTCGGCGCAGCAACGTGCACGGTGCTAACGGCCATGACGCCTGTAATCAGGCCGGCCATGATTCGCTTCTTAAGATGTGCGTTTTGCAACGGCTCAATCCTTAAAAATCGTAGGAGATATTCGAAGCAGCCTGAAGACCATCTGAACACGGATCCACAAACTGACAGACATTTATTCAATCACAAAAATCTCCCTGAAAGTAGTCCACTACGCCCCCACCACCACAAAAACACCACCACAACCCACAAAACCACACCCCACAACCCTCAAAAACCCCCTGACCAGCAGCTTCACAAAACCTGTCAAAGTATGCAACAAGAACGTGATCTATCACACTCAAAACACCACTGCCACCAAACAGGGGGGACACGTGTCATCGTGCTCACCTCGATGAACGCCAAAAGGCCCCTTCCGAAAGTGGAAGGGGCCTTCTGCTAGGCGAAATTACTTCTCAGGCTTCGCCGGAGCATTTGCCTCAGTAGTAGGGACCGGGGTTGCGGTCCTGATTACGTCGTTCTTCTTCGAAGAACCGTAAATGAGGGTGTCGTTACCCGTTGCCTTACCAATCTGGTAGGACGAGGTCTTGTCGCCCTGGCCACAGGAGCGGAGCACAGCGTCCGCGATGAGCAGACCCACAGTAATCGTTCCGAGAGCACCGGCTGCGAGGCCGACCATCTCTGGGTTGGCTACGTTGAATGAGGCCTGGAGGCCCGCAGCGCGCTCTGCGCGGTCGGGGTCGTAGATGCCCAGGCCACGCTGGATGCGGTCGTTTGCCTCGCGGACAGCGGCGTTCAGCTTGCCCTGGACGCCTTCAAGGCCCGGAACGCGAACCTGGGACAGGATACCCAGCGGGATCAGGAGCAGCAGCGGCGAAGCGATGCCCACGAGGGATGCGATGCACTTGCCGTCGGAAGAAGTAGCCACATCCTTACTCGTGAGCTCGACATTGATTCGAACTCGCTTCTGCGGCTGACCGTTCACCTGAGGGATGAACGTGATGTGGGTCGTGCCCTTCTCGATGCCGCCCTTACCAGGCTTGATCGTGATGGACCCGTCCGGGTTCGGAACAACCATGTCCGGATCCACCGGCTTGCAGTTCGAACCAGAGCAAATCTCAATGTCGGTCGCGCCACCGCCAGGAACGACAATCTTCCAGGAACCATCTGGGTTCGGGCTGACATCGTGGTTGCCTGGCTTGCCGATGATGTTGCCCTCGGACGTAGCCGGGACGTCGATCTCAATGATGCGAACCGGGTTGCCAGCACCGTCAACTTCCTCGATGAGGACGCGACCAGACTTCTGTGGCAAAGGCTTCACGTTGAAGCTGCCTGGGTGCGTCGGGATCTCCTCGATGAGGTCCTTACCACGAAGGACGCGGAAGGTGTTGCCTTCGCCCGTGGTGATCTTGTCGGTCAGCTTCGGCTGGTAGACACGACGCTCCTCGACGAACTTCAGCACACCACCGCTCTTGGTGATGGTGATGTTGTGCGTCTTCACAACCTTGCCGTTGTTCTTCTCAACGACAACAACCTTCTTGCCCTCGGTGTTCTCGTTGATGCGGAGCTCGAAGCGCTTGTCGGTGTCGTTGACGACGGTGACGTATTCCTTGCCCTCAACAACCTCGTACTTGTTGTTGTTGACAATGGTGACGTCGAAGGTGCCCTGCTCCGTGATCTTGTGCTCAACAACCGAGTTGTTGGAGGAGTCGGAGCCGCCACCGGTTCCCTTGGAGATAACCAAGATGAACTGCTTGTAGACCTTGCCGTCCTTGTCGGTGACGTCGAGGACGACCGTGCCCTCAGCGCCATCCTTCGGCGTGACAGTCCACTCGTCACCGTTCTGGGTCACTTCAACGAGGTTCTCGCCTTCGACGACGGTGAGCTTGTCACCAGGGTTGAGATCAGTGGTGAACTTGTCATTCGAGGTGATCTTGAACTCGGACTTGTTCGGCTTCGTCAGCTCAACATTGTAGGTGTAGCGGGAAACCGGCAGGCCACGGGAGTTCTGGACCTCGAGGACGATCTTTCCGGAAACGCCTTCCTTGATCTTGATCTTGCCGCCGCCAGCTTCGTTGACGTCGCCGTCGATCAGGTCCTTACCAGACACCACGACGAGCTTCTGCTTGTCAGGCTGGGACAGCACAGGCGTAGGCTGCTCCGAGTTGTCTGGAACCGTGACGGCGTCGAACTCGTGAACCTTAGCAGGCTTGACGTGGATCGTGTACTCGATCAGCGCATGGCCACCCTTGGACTGCTCGACGACCTTGATATCACCCTCGAAGTCAGGGTTCGGCATCAGGTAGTACTTGTCAGGATTGTCCTGATCCTGAACCCAACTGAAGTTATCTTCACCCTCTGGGAATACGAACTCGTTAGAGCTCAGGCCCTTCGTCAGGATCGCCGTGTTGCGGTTCGTAATCGTGTAGTCGTCGACTTTCTGTGTCGCAGGCTTCGCCTCTTGTGGCGTCACGATGATCGTGTAGACCGCGACCAGGTTGCCCTCTGCATCCTTGACATGCGCAACGATCAGGCCGTCCTTGCTCGGCTTCAGGGTCCACTCGCCGGTGCCCTCAAGCTGAGCTGGGTCGACGAGATCCTTACCGCGGGCGATCTCGATCTTGTCGCCGTCCTGACCCTTGACCTTCACAGATCCGCCGACGGCAATGATTTCCGTCTCGGAATCAACGAGAACGTTGCGGCCTTCACGTACGTCGAGGGTGAACGTGAAGGTTTCGCCCTTGTCGTTCTTGGCGCGGACAATCACGGTGCCGGTCTGGCCAGGCTTCGCGGTCAGCACCCAGTGGTCACCCTTCTTCTCCAGGGACTCAACAATGTCCTTGCCCTTGAGAATCTCAGGCTCGCCGACGATGTTGTCTACCTCGATCTTGTACGAGGAGATGTTACCGATCACGCGGGACTGGTTGTACTTGTTCGGCTTGGTATCGATGTTGAACTCGTAGTTCTGCTCGTTACCGGTTGGCTTGCCGTCCTTGTCAACCTCGTAGACCTTGACCTTCACCTTGCCAGTGATCACGCCGGCATTGACGTTCACGTTCAGGGTGTTGCCATCCTGGGTGGTGGTGATCAGGTCCTTGCCCTCGGTGACCTCGTACTTCCAGCCCTCTGGGATCGTGATGGACTGGTCAAGGCCAGTAACCCCGACGTTGAAGAAGTGGTTGTCCACGCGAACAGTCTTCTCGGTGGTCTTCTCGGAATCCTTGTTCACCACGTGGATGCGGTACTCGTGGCGGTTGCCGTTACCATCCTTGATGATGATGCGGACGTCGCCCTCACCCTGCTTCTTCGGGGTGATAACGAGGCGGTTGTTTTCCTTGGTGACCTCGACCAGGCCGTTGGAGTCGTCGACAAACTCGATGGTCCAGTTACCCAGGTTCTTCGGCTCAATAACCTTCGACTCGCTCGTGTTGGAGAAGTCGTAGAAGTAGTTGAACTGGGAATAACGACGCTCGATCGTGGTGGTCTCGTGCTTCTCGGAAACACGGGTGACGGTCGTGTCAACGACCTTCGTCTCGGTCTTCGGCGCAGCGGTGACCGTCTTCGTCTCGGTCTTCGGCGCGACATTCTTCGTCTCGGTGACGTAGACAGGCTCAGTAACCGTGACCTTCGGCTGGACCTTGTCGGTCTCGGTGATCGTCGGCTTCGCCGTTGCAGTTTCGGTGACGGTTACCGGGTCACGCTTCTCCACGACGATGACGCGCGGATCTTCCGTGACGGTCTCAGTGGCGGTGGACGTTGGTCCGCCCTGCTCGAACTCGGTGACGGTAACAGCAGGCTTCACTACCTCATGCGTCACGGTCTCCGTTTCCGGAGCGACCTCAACCGTCTTGTAGTGAACTTCCTGCCGCTCGTTGGTCTTCGTCACCGTCGGACGAACGGTCACCGTCTCCCGCTCGACACCGCCATCCTTGTACACAGTGTGCGTGATGGTCGGGCGGCCGGTCTCGGTCACGGTGGAGGTGACACCAGCTTCACCAGGAACCGTCACGGTGGTGGTCACAGTGCCGCCGCCGTTGCCGCCGCCTGGGCGTGGGTAGAAGCCGTCCAGGCCCGGCTGGGTCGGAGGGATCAGACGCTGGAAGGTTGCCTCGCGGCCATCCTGGTAGATGTTGTAATCCTTCGGCAGCAGGATGGTGACGTACTCGCCAGCACGGACGGTGCTGGAGACGCGGCTGAACGCAGCCTCATCCTTGATCAGTGCGAAGTTCGGCTGGAACTCCTGGGTGCCGCCGAAGACAGCGCTGATGCGGAAACCGGTCCACTGGGTGAACTCCTGGTTGGTGACGCGAACGCCGTTCTGGGTCTGGCCGTTCATGATGTAGGAACGCTGGCCGTCCAGAACGCTCTTGTTGTTCGACAGCAGGGCCTGCAGCATGACGTTCTTCTTCTTGACGTCCTCAAAGTTGCGCTCGTACCAGGATTTCAGCATCGACTTCGTCAGCGAGATCGCTGCCGTCTCGATGTCTGCGTTAATACCAAGGTCGCCGTTAAAGCCGTTGAAGCCGTACAGGCCGGACATGCCGTCCAGCTTGCGCAGCTCGTAGCCCTGGGTCTGCAGGTTTGGCTGCGGCTTCTCAAGATCAATGCACCAGCCCGGGCCCATCGGGGTGACCTGCATCCAGGTCTTCAGCATGGCCTGGTAATCATTCTGATTCGTGAGCATCTTGATCTGCTCAGTGTTAAAGCGCAGCGCCTCATCGTACTTGTCGCTCGGCAGTGCGGAGTACGTACCCGTAATGCGATCGTCTGCGCTTGCGTCCGGGGCGACGACAACAGCGCCACCTGCAATCATTGCGCCTGAAATCAGGCCGGCCATGATTCGCTTCTTAAGATGTGCGTTTTGCAACGGCTCAATCCTTAAAAATCGTAGGAGATATTCGAAGCAGCCTGAAGACCATCTGAACACGGATCCACAAACTGACAGACATTTATTCAATCACAAAAATCTCCCTGAAAGTAGTCCACTACACCCCCACCACCACAAAACCACCACCACAACCCACAAAACCACACCCCACAACCCCCAAAAACCCCCTGACCAGCACCTTCACAAAACCTGTCAAAGTATGCAACAAAAACGTGATCTATCACACTCAAAACACCACTGCCACCAAACAGGGGGGACACATGTCAACGCATGAAGAACCATACGAAAAAACCCTGGCCTCCGAACCGGAGACCAGGGTGAACCTGTGGAGCATAGGAGAATCGAACTCCTGACATCCTGCTTGCAAAGCAGGTGCTCTACCAACTGAGCTAATGCCCCTTTTGTTCCTGTGGGCCTAGCAAGAATCGAACTTGCGACCTCATCGTTATCAGCGATGCGCTCTAACCGACTGAGCTATAGGCCCTGGGAACGAGAAGTAAGATTACCTACCACTATAACCTTTGACAAATCGCCAGTACAAGCGGTGTTTTTATAGTTGTTATAGCGGTAGGTATCTCACGGCTATCGCGCCCTGTTGGACATCACCAGGGTGACGCCGCCGACCAGGTCCGCGATGGCGTTGTAGAGCAACGCCGTCAGCGGGGCCATCACCGCGACGAACACCACGCCGATGAGCCCGAAGAGGCCTGCCGCGGACATGACCAGGGTGGCGTCGATAACTTGGTCGCCGCCGACGCCACTGACCAGCGAGTTCAAGGAGTCAATGACCCCAGTCTGCGCGAGGCCGTAGTAGACGATGGCCGCGCCTAGCATCCACGCGACGAAGCCGACGAGGGCGAGGATCGTCGCCACCTTAAACACGGAGGCGACACCCACGCGCCGCACCACTATCTTGCGGGCGGCCATGGTTTACTCCCCATCCTTCGTCGACGCGGAGATGGACGAGGAGGTCTGCTCCTTGGCTTCCTCAATCGTCTTCTCGCCCTTGGCAACCGCGGTTGCCTCCTCTTCGCCCTGCTCCTCGACGTTCTTGTCGATGGCCAGCAGCTCGACGTCATCCGCGAGGTCGACCAAGCGGACGCCCATCGTGGCGCGGGAGGACGGACGGATCTGGTTGACCTCGGTGCGGATCACGCCGCCGGCGGAGGTGATGGCGAAGATCTGGTCTTCCTCATCAACCGCCAGGGCGCCGATCAGCTTGCCGCGCTTCGGGGTGTACTTGAAGGTCATGACGCCCATGCCGCCGCGGCCCTGGGTGTTGTACTCCTCAATCGAGGTGCGCTTGCCGTAGCCGCCAGCGGTGGCGACGAGCAGGAACTCGCCGTCCTGGACCACGGTCATCGCGAGCAGCTTGTCGTCGCCGCGGAAGCGCATGCCCTTCACGCCGGCGGTTGCGCGGCCCATTGGGCGCAGCTGGTCGTCGTCAGCGGTGAAGCGGATTGCCTGGCCCTGCTCAGAGACGAGCAGCAGGTCGTCCTCCTCGCCGGCAAGCGCGGCGCCGATCAGGGCGTCGCCTTCGTTGAGGTTGATCGCGATGAGGCCCGCGGAACGCGCCGACTCGTAGTCGGTCAGGCGGGACTTCTTCACGCGGCCGTCGCGGGTAGCCAGCACCAGGTACGGGGCGTCCTCGTAGGACTGGATCTGGATGACCTGCGCGATGCGCTCCTCCGGCTGGAACTCCAGCAGGTTCGCCACGTGCTGGCCGCGGGCCGTGCGGCCCGCCTCCGGCAGCTCGTAGGCCTTGAGGCGGTAGACGCGGCCGAAGTTGGTGAAGAACAGGATCCAGTCGTGGGTGGAGCAGATGAAGAAGTGCTTCACCACGTCGTCCTGCTTCAGTTCCGCCCCGCGGACACCCTTGCCGCCGCGCTTCTGCGACTTGTACGCATCCACCTTCGTGCGCTTCGCGTATCCGGTGGAGGTGATGGTAACCACGACGTTCTCGCGCGCGATGAGGTCTTCCTCGGTCACATCGCCAGTCGCGGCCACGATCTGGGTGCGGCGCTCGTCGCCATACTTTTCGACGATCTCACGCAACTCGTTGCCAACGATCTCCCGCTGGCGCTCCGGACGGGCCAAGATGTCCTTGTAGTCGGCAATCTTGCGCTCGATCTCGGCCAGGTCGTCGACGATCTTCTGGCGCTCCAGCGCTGCCAGGCGGCGCAGCTGCATTGCCAGGATTTCGTTGGCCTGGATCTCGTCGACGTCGAGAAGCTTGATCAGGCCCTGGCGGGCGTCGTCAACCGTTGGCGAGCGACGAATCAGGGCGATGACCTCGTCCAACGCATCGAGGGCCTTGACCAGGCCGCGCAGGATGTGGGCGCGCTTCTCGGCCTCATCCAAGCGGAACTTGGTGCGGCGAACGATAACGTCGATCTGGTGCTCGACGTAGTAGCGCAGCATCTGGTCGAGGCGCAGCGTACGCGGCACGCCGTCGACGATGGAGAGCATGTTCGCGGAGAAGTTCGTCTCCAGCTGCGAGTGCTTGTACAGGTTATTGAGCACCACCCGAGGAACCGCGTCGCGCTTCAGCGTGACCACGATGCGCATGCCCACGCGGTCGGAGGACTCGTCCTCAATCTTGGAGATGCCCACCATCTTGCCCGCGGTAACCTGCTCCGCGATGTTGTGGATGAAGTTATCCGGGTTGACCTGGTACGGCAGCTCCGTAATCGTGATGACCTGGCGGTTGCCGATCTCCTCGATCTCGGTCACACCACGCATGCGGATCGAACCGCGGCCCGTGGTGTAGGCATCCTTGATGCCCTGATCGCCGACGATGAGGCCGGCCGTCGGAAAGTCCGGGCCCTTCACTCGCTCCATTACCGCGTCGAGCGCCGCCTGCTCATCCGCGTCATAGTTGTCGAGCATCCAGTAGATGGCCTCCGCCAGCTCGTTCAAGTTGTGCGGCGGGATGTTGGTGGCCATACCGACGGCGATACCGTTCGAGCCGTTCATCAGCAGGTTCGGCACACGCGATGGCAGCACGTCCGGCTCGCGGGTCTTGCCGTCGTAGTTCGGGGAGAACTCCACGGCGTCCTCGCGGATGTCGCGGACCATCTCCATCGCCAGCGGCGTCATCTTGCACTCGGTGTAACGCATGGCCGCTGGGCCGTCATTACCAGGGGAACCGAAGTTACCCTGGCCGTCCACCAGCGGGTAGCGCATCGCCCACGGCTGGGCCATGCGCACCAGCGTGTCATAAATCGCGCTGTCGCCGTGCGGGTGGAAGTTACCCATCGTGTCGGCGACAGGCTTGGCACTCTTCACGTACGAGCGCTCGGGGCGGTAGCCGTGGTCGTACATCGCGTAAATGATGCGGCGGTGCACCGGCTTCATGCCATCGCGGACATCCGGGAGCGCACGGCCGACGATCACGCTCATCGCGTAATCGATGTAGCTCGTCTGCATCTCCTCATTGATGTCAATGGGCTGGATGGCGTCGGAGCCGCCGCCACCTAGAGTGTCATCACTCATTGCTCACCTTTCGTCAAACATTGGTTCCTACCGATTCTAGCGCCTTGTGCACCGAATCACCCCTGCGCCGTGGTATCACTCTGATACCATCGCGGCATGGCCATGACGCTACGACTCAGCACAGACGAAGACACAGCACTCATCATGCTCGCCTCCGCATGGGGCTGCTCCAAGCAAGAGGCCGCCCGCCGCGCCATCGTCACCGCTGCCTCCCGCCTTCTTGACGACGCCACCATTACCAACCTCGCCCGCACCACCCTGCAGGAATACGCCCACACCGAACGCCGCATCCGGCAGGCCCGCGATGCGTAGCTTAAGCAGTGAGCAGCTGCTGGCCATCGCCGACGAATGCGCGCATATATATAAGGTGCGAATACGCTCCTTCGCCGCACTATGCGCCTGCGCTGCCGTCCCCGGCGCCCACCTCCACGGCGTGCCCGTCTACGACACCGCACACGCCGCCGCCCGCGGCCTCGCCGACACGATCCGGGCCCTGTGCCCCCTGACCGGAGCCAACGACGCCTTCGCTGACGTCGCCGGCACCACCTATTTGCGGTGGGTCGAGGAAGCGTAATCGCGTACTTTCTCCTACACTGGCAACTATTTACACGGACCATTAGAGAACACTTGGTGGAGGAACAATGAACGCTACAAAGTACACCGCTGTACTGGCAACCACCGCAGCGCTGATCGGCGCCGGCCTGGCCGCGCCGCAGCTGCGCGCGGAAGAGACCGCTGCTGCGTCTGATTCGGCGTCTGCGGCGTCTCAGTCTCAGGAGGCGCGCGAATGGCGCGACGCCGAAATCACCGCAGGCGACACCATCACCGTCGAACCGAGCGTCCCTCTCCCAGAGGGCGCCAAGGCCGTCGGCCCGACCAGCATCGACGGCTGGAAGCTGACCACCGACGAAAAGACGGGTGCCGTTACCATCGAGGCCGCACCGAAGCTGCGCCCCGGCCAGGGACTGCGCTACCGTGTCTTCGTCCTCTTTGCAGACAAATCCACGGCCACCTATGACACCGAGGTCACCGTCGTTCCCGGCGGAAACAACAACGCCAACACCGCCACGATCGAATACAAAGATTCGCTCGTCCAGCCGAAGGAGAGCGTCACCGTCACGCCTACCGGCAAGTTCCCGCAGGGTACGAAGTTCTACCTCAACAGCGACAAAATTGAGAAGTGGGACGTCAGCGTCGAGGAGGCCACCGGCGCCGTCACCGTCAAGGCCGGCGATATTGGATATGGTTCCTGGATCTCCATCCCAGTTCGCGCCGAGTTTCCCGACGGCTCCTCCGACGTCAAGCACGCCAAAGTATCCGTCGCCGACAAGCACGGCAACACCACCCCGTCATCCGACCGCCTCGCCGCGAAGCACACCCCGTCCTACCCAACGGAGCAGATCGCGGGCAACGAAACAGCCACCGTCAAGCAGACGGCTGAGCTGCCGGAAGGCACCACGTTCAAGATCGTCGGCGAGTCCAAGCTATGGGACCTGTCTATCGACGCCACCAACGGCACCATCACCGCGAAGCCAAAGGAGCCGCTCGCTGCCGGTGCAGTCGTGAATGTGCCTGTCATCGTCACCTACTCCGACGACTCCCAAGACTTCGTACAAGCCAAGGTCGAGGTGACCAAGGACCCCGTCTGGCAGTCCAGCAAGGCCAACGTCGATTATCCAGTGACCAATACGCCCGCTGATGAGACCGCCACCATCACTCCTGCACTCAAAGATGTGCCGGACGGCACCAAGTTCGCCATGAACGCAACGCCACCAACGGGATGGGAGATCAGCATTGAGCCATCGACCGGTGTGGTGACCGTCAAAACCCCAGAGGGCACCCGCGCAGGCACCCAGATCAACGTGCCTATCCGCGTCGAGTTCCCCGACGGTTCCCGCACCGTCACCAGCGCCGTCGTCCTCTTCGAGGCGCCAACCAATCCCGAGTCCGAAAAGTTCAAGGTGACCTACAAGGACGTGACCATCAAGGCCGGCGAGAACCACGTGTTCAAACCAGCTGAATCCCTGCCGACCGGTGCCATCGTCAACGGCCCGAAGAACCAGAGCGTCAACGGTGTGAAGGTCAATACCGACAAGGACGGCGCTGTCTCCGTTGAAGTACCAAGCCACGCCCGTGACTTCGACTTCACGGTTCCCCTCGAGATCTACTTCCGCGACGGCTCCAAGCAGGAGACGAAATTCCACGTCACCGTGAAGGCAAAGGAGACGACTACTCCGACGACCTCCACCAAGGAGTCCACGCCGACTTCGGAGGAGTCCGCGCCGCGGACAACCGACCCGGCGACTTCGGAAAAAACCACGGAACCGTCCACGCCACGGACAAGCGAAGAGGCTACGACGACGAAACCGACGACTTCGGACAAGACGACAGAGCCATCCACGTCTGAGGAGTCCACGCCGACTTCGGAGGAGTCCGCCCCGCGGACAACCGACCCGTCAACGACTACGCCGACGACTTCGGACAAGACGACCGAGCCGACCACGTCCGCGCCGCGGACAACCGAGAAGTCCACCACCCCGGAGACGACCACCCCGGCCACGTCGACTACCAAGGCAACGCCAACAACCAAGGCAACGACGACCACGAAGGAGTCCGCGCCGCGGACAAGCGAAGAGGCGTCGACAAGTGAGACGACTCCAACTACCTCGACGAAGCCTTCGAGGCCACTGTCTAAAACGACCAGGATCGAATACGCGCGCACGCCGGTGCACGCGGGTGACTCGGTGACGCTGAAGCCGAAGGGCGAATTCCCGGCGGGCACGAAGTTCAACGGGCCGAGCGGGTCGCAGCAAGGATGGTCCGCCACCACGAACAGTCAGACTGGTGAGATTCGAATTACTGCACCAGCGGACGCGACGGTTGGTACCACTGTGAGCTTCCCTGTCACCGTGGTCTTCCCAGACAAGTCAAGGCAGATTCACGAAGTCACCGTCTACGTAGAGCGCACCACCACGGCGCCGTCCACCAGCGAGCAGCCGACCAGCGAGCAGCCGACGAGCACCACGACGCCAGCAAAGCCGAAGGAGTCCCAGGCAGACAAGACCGACGTCGACTTTGAAAACCAGAAGGTGAACGCTGGCGGCACGATCGTGCAGCGCCCGAGCGGCGACGTTCCCGCAGGCACCAAGTTCACGGGCCCGAACGGTACGTACGACGGTTGGAAGTTCGCCACTGACCCGAGCACAGGTGAGGTCACCATCACTCCTCCGGCGGACGCGAAGCCTGGCGCTTCCATCGACTACACCGTCACCGCGACGTTCCCCGACTGGTCGACGAAGGACTACAAGCTGAAGGCCACGGTTGAGGGCGGAGTGGACGTCGATAAGGGTGGTGACACGGGCTCGAGCTCAGGCTCCAGCAGCTCCTCCTCGAACGAGGAGGGCTCGAGCACGGGTGCGACCATCGGCATCGTGGTTGGCGTGCTCGCGCTGCTCGGTCTGCTGGCCGGCGCGGCGAACTATGTGCTGCAGTACGTCGACATCAACGCGCTGCTTCGCTAACACCGTTCGCGCGGGGACGATATTCTAAGCACTATGAAGAAAATGAGTGCTATCGTCCTCGCCGGCGGGGTCGCGGCGTCGCTGATCGTCGCGCCGCAAGCCACCACCGCTCCATCGGGGTCCTCCGGATCCTCCAAACCGACGCCGGTGATCACGCCGACCGTCACCCCACCAAAGCAGCCACCGCTCGGCAGCGCATACACGGGCTCGGCGCCGGTCTCGCTGACCATCGCGGCGCTGCTCACCCTGCTGGTTGGCCAAGTAATTGTCGACGCCGTCCCCCCTCTGCGCGCAGCCGTCGATGACCTCGCGCGCCAGGCAGGACTCTCGGGCGTGATGGGATCCTCCCAGGGTAACCGTATTTTCGACTTCTCCAAGATCGACCTCAACGAGCTGCAGAAGATGCTGCCCAAGGTCTAAACCCCACCCCAAATATGTAACCGCTGTGACTCATGATAAGTTTGTTCCTGTTGTGGTTACAGTGTCCTGTGTGACTGCTGTGGCGGAAGAGCCGCAACGCTCAACGTAACAATGCGACCTGCCGGGGGGCAGGTCGCATTTGTCATACAATCAACGGCATGGAAACACCACAAGGACTCAACGCACTGCTGCACAATGGGCGCCGCCCAGGAATCGTCGACGCGCTCGCCGGAGTGGTCGACCAGACCGTCGCAGACCAAAGCGGACTCACCGGCATGGCGCTGCGCTCCGCAATCGCGGGCGTAAAGAAAGTCGACGCCCGGATCCTGCACAAAGGCATCAACACCGTACTCCCCCAGCTGCTCGAGCAGCTCAACCCCCGCTGGGAAGACTACAAAAACAGCGACCACGCCGCCTTTGGCGAATACCTCGCACAACACGAAGACGACGTGGTCACAGAACTCGTCTCACTCGGCGACAACCTCCGCGACTCCATGCCAGCCGGCGTACAGAAGATCTACGCCACCTTCCGCAGCAAGGCCGCCAAAATTGTGGGGCCTGCGTTGCCGCGGATCGGAGAGGTCGTCGAAAAGCAGATGGAAGGCTAGACGTCCAGGAAGCGGACGTCCTTCGCCTTGCGGGTGATGAAGGAGCGGCGAGCCGCCACATCATCGCCCATCAGGATGCTGAACAGCTCATCAGCGCGCTGGGCATCCTCCACATCAACGCGACGCAGAATACGGTGATCCCGGTCAAGCGTGGTCTCCCACAGCTCGCTCGGGTTCATCTCACCCAGACCCTTGTAGCGCTGGATGCCGTCATCCGTGTTGATCTTACGGCCGGCCTCCAGGCCCTCCGCGAGCAACTGGTCACGCTCCGCGTCGGAGAAGGCGTAGCCAGGCTCGCCCTTCGCCCACTTCAGCTTGTAGAGCGGCGGGTTCGCCAGATAGACGTGGCCCTCCTCGATGAGCTCCGGCATGAAGCGGAACAGCAGGGTGAGCAGCAGCGTCGCGATGTGCTGGCCGTCGACGTCAGCATCCGCCATCAGCACAATCTTGTGGTAGCGCAGCTTCGAAATGTCGAACTCTTCGTGAATACCCGTACCCAGCGCGGTGATGATCGCCTGGACCTCCGCGTTCTTCAACACGCGGTCCATGCGGGCCTTCTCCACGTTCAGGATCTTGCCGCGCAGCGGGAGAATCGCCTGGTACATCGAGTCGCGGCCCTGCTTCGCCGAACCACCTGCTGAGTCGCCCTCAACAATGAACAGCTCGGACAGCTTCGGGTCCTTCGAACGGCAGTCCGCCAACTTACCCGGCAGGCCACCCAAGTCCGTCGCCGACTTACGACGCACCAAGTCACGCGCCTTGCGCGCCGCCTGACGCGCCTGCGACGACGACACAGCCTTCGAAATAATGGCCTTCGCCTCCGCCGGGTTGGCATCAAACCAATCCGACAGATTCTCGTTCACGGCGCGCTGCACGAAGCCCTTCACCTCGGTATTGCCGAGCTTCGTCTTCGTCTGGCCCTCAAACTGCGGGTCCGCCACGCGGACAGACACCACGGCCGCGAGACCCTCACGGCAGTCATCACCAGTGAGGTTCGGCTCCTTGTCCTTCAGCAGCTTATGGTCACGCGCGTAGCGGTTCATCAGCGTGGTCAACGCCGCACGGAAACCCTCCTCGTGCGTACCGCCCTCATGCGTATTAATGGTGTTCGCGAACGTGTGCACAGACTCCTTAAACGAGCTGTTCCACTGCATCGCCACCTCAGCCTCAAGGCCGTCACCCTTCTGGTCAAAGCCCACGATCGTCGGGTGGATCGCCGTCTTCGACTTATTCAGGTAGTTGACGTAATCAATCAGGCCATCCGGGTAGTGGTACGTGACCTTCTTCTCGCGCTTCTTCGGGGCAGCAGATGTGTCACCCTCGGTGGCGTCGTCAAACGAGTCCGAGCCAACCGCAGCGGCCGTCTCACCCTCCTCCGCGATCGCCTCGAGCTCAAGCTCCTCCTCGGAGACGCGCTCATCCTTCAGCGTGATGGTCAGGCCCTTGTTCAGGAACGCCATCTCCTGCAGACGACGCGCGATCGTGTCCCACTTAAACTCCGTGGTCTCAAAAATCTCCGGGTCCGGCCAGAAACGAATCGCCGTACCCGTGCCGCGGGCATTGCCGCCCTCCTCCAGAGGCTCCGGCTGCGCGTCCACAAACCGCTGGTACCAGTGCTTGCCATCGCGCTTAATGTCCGCCTCCACGCGCGTGGACAGCGCGTTCACCACGGAAATACCCACACCGTGCAAGCCACCCGACACCGCGTACGACTCCGAGTCGAACTTACCGCCCGCGTGCAGCTGCGTCATCACGACCTGCACCGTCGGCGCACCAGACGGGTGCATCTCCACCGGAATACCACGACCATTATCGACGACCTCTACGCCGCCATCCGCGAGCAGAGTCACATCGACGCGATCGGCATAGCCCGCCATCGCCTCATCGACCGAGTTATCCACGACCTCCCACACCAAGTGGTGCAGGCCACGCTCACCGGTCGACCCAATGTACATACCTGGGCGCTTCCGGACGGCCTCAAGGCCCTCGAGGATAGTAATCGACGACGCGTCATAATGAGGTTGTTGATCAGCCACTGGAAAAGACGCTCCTCCTGAAAAATGTCATTAACCCGTCCCATCTTACACGTAAAACAGGACACCAAACCCCACGACTACCCGTACGTGTCCCTCGGACCCCGCCCCTTCACGTGCAGCGGACCATAGCGCCAACTCTTCACCCGCGGCCCATAAATGTGCAGCTTCCGGATCACATCCGGGCCCACCTTCTCCGCGATCGCGCGCAGCACCGTCGACTGCATGTACTTCAGCTGCGTCGCCCACGCCGTCGTCGTGCAGGTGATGAAGACCTCGCCATCCTTAATCATCTCCACCTTCGTATGCTCCGCGATCGTAGCGCCGACCAGGCCCTCCCAATTGCCCATCACCCAGCCATACGCCATGTTCTCCGTCCAATCGCGCTTCCGGATCTCCTTACCCAGCAGCGACGAAAACGACTTCACCTTGTAACTCCGCGGCAACGCCCGGCCATCCTTGCCCGTCGGACGGCCCCGCTCCAGCCACGGCCTGCGCTCCTCCTGCTCAAAGTGCAGCCCCGGCACCGTAATATCCTTCACCGGACGGCCCTTGCCCTGACTGCGGCGCGGCACCACGCTCACGCCCTGCTTCGACAAATCCGGCAACCGCCCGCCGCGCCGCTTCGCCGTGCGCCGCAGCTGATCAAAGGTGGTGCCCACCAAGTCACGCTCGCTCAATATGGGACACCCCCTCCTCCATCCGCACGTGATACCGCGCCGTCACCGCCCCATCCAAATTCCCCGGCAAATCATCCCCGACCGCCGCCGTAATCAGCACCTGCTCCGCCGACTCCGCCACGTGCACCAACCGCTCACGGCGCTTCGCGTCCAACTCCGCAAACACATCATCCAGAATCAGCACCGGATCCGTGCCCTCACCAGCCAACAACCGGTACTCCGCCAAGTGCAAACTCAGCGCAAACGACCACGTCTCCCCATGCGACGCATACCCCTTCGCCGGCTGCTGACCCAGCATCAACACCAAATCATCCCTATGCGGACCAACCAGCGTTGAGCCGCGCTCAATATCCTCTTTTCGACGCCTCCCCAACTCCGACAACATCGCCGCCTCCAACACCTGCGGATCCCTCGACGCCTCCCCCGTCAACTCCAACACCGCCCGATCCAACGTCGACGTGTACTCCACCGACGCCGCCCGCGACTCCGGCGCCACCGACGCATAGGACTCCGTGATGGGGTCGGAGAGGGCGTCGACAAGCAGAAGCCTGCCCGCCAGCACCTGCGCCCCATAGCGCGCCAACTGCGCATCCCACGCATCCAACGTACTCAACGCACCCGCGCCCGCCGCATCCCCATAACCGCGGCGCAACGCCATATTCTGCGAACGCAACAACGCATTACGCTGGCGCAACACCTTGTCATAATCCGCCTTCACCCCACCATGACGCGGCGTACGCACCGCCGCCAACGCATCCAAAAACCGGCGACGATCCCCCGGCTCCCCATTCACCAACCGCAAATCCTCCGGCGAAAACATCACCGTCCGCAGCACACCCAGCAGCTCACGCGCCGACTTCAACCGCGTCCTATTAATCTGCGCCTGATTCGCCCCACTCGCCTTAATCAGCACATGGGTGGTCAGCGCGCGCCCCTCATTCACCGTCGTCGCCGACACGCGCGCATCACTCGCCCCCGAATGAATCAGCGGAGCGTCCGTGGCCACCCGGTGACTCCCGAGCATCGACGTGTACCGCACCGCCTCCACAATGTTCGTCTTCCCGTGCCCATTGCGGCCCGAAAACACCGTGACGCCCGGCTCCAAATCCACATGCAACTCCCGCCACGAACGGAAATCACGCAGGTCAAGCTCCGAAACGTACATCGCGGTAAACTAGCCCGGCAGGCGAACCGGCATCAACAGATACGTGAAATTCGTCTCCGGCGTCGGGAACAACCCATCATCGCCCTTCTCCGGCAAGGACTCCGGCTCCGGAATCATAATCGCCGGACGCGACGACTCCGTAAACCCAAACACCGCACGATCCGTCCCAATCACCGACAAACCATCACGCAAATAACCAGCATTAAACGCAATCAGCAGCTCATCCTCCCCCACAAACTGCGCAGGAATCGACTCCGACGCCTCACCCGAATCAGCCCCCGACGCAAACAACGTCACCTGACCCTCCGAAAAATGCAACCTCAACTGTGCATTCCGATCCGCCACCAACGACACACGGCGAATCGCCTCCAACAACGGAGCCACCTCCACCGACGCCATCGACGTATGCGCCTTCGGCAACAACGGCTGCACATTCGGGAAATCCGCATCCAACATGCGCGTCGTCGTCTCACGATTGCCCGCATGCAAACCAAACAAGCCGTCCGCGCCCACATTATCGACGCCACCAACGGCAATCTGCACCGGCTCCTCCAACTGCGTATCCAACGTCCGCGCGTTATCCAACAACGTCTTCGCCGGCACCAACAGCTTCGCCTGCACCCCCTCACCAGCAGGCGACCACTCCAACGAACGCAACGCCAACCGGAAACGGTCCGTCGCCGTCAAGTGCAACGTCGAACCCTCCACCTCAATGTGGATACCGGTCAGCATCGGCAACGTGTCATCCTTACCCGCCGCGGCAGCCACCTGCATCACCGCACCACTCAGGTCCTCCGAACCGATCGTGCCCGTCACCTCAGGCAACTGCGGCAACTGCGGATAATCGTCCAACGGCATCAAAGGCAGCTCGAAGTGGGCGGAGCCGCCGTCGAGAAGCAACTTTGTGTCACTCGTAGAAACCTCAACCGGCTGATTCGGCATATTCGCAACAATGTCAGACAACAACTTGCCCGCCACCGCCACGCGACCAGGCGTATCCACCTCAGCCGCAATCCGCACCCGCGACGACACCTCATAATCGAAGCCCGCGAACTCCAAACCCTCATCCGACGCCGTAATCAACACCGCGCGAAGAATCGGCTGCGTGTTCTTCGTAGGCAACATCCGAGCAACCCACGCCACCGCGTCCGACAGGTCCTCCTTGTGCACGCGGAAGGAAACGTTGGAATTCAAGTTGTCTTGGATGTCCGCCATAGTGACACGGGCTCCTTGCAGTACGTAGAGATTCTTGTAATTACGTTCTCACTTTAGGCGGGGACGGGCTTTTTGTCATTCGAGTTTTCACACGCCTGGCTCATGGCTTTTTGGGGCGTTGGTCGTTTGTGCGCCGTTCTGCACAGCTCCCCTTTCTACTCTAGGAATTACAAGTAAAAACCTTGGGAACAACAATAAGTCCTGTGCAATCTGTGGAATTACATGAATTCGCCGTGGTCGGAGCGCGAAAACAGGGTGTGCAATTGCCTGTGGAAGAAATGTGGATAACTCTGAGCGCTTGTGGATAGATTTTCTGTCATTTGATCTGTGCACAACTCAGGAAGGGTTGTCCACTGGGGATTCACACGTTATCCACAAGGCCTGTGGTGTGTGATGTGGGTCTCTTTGTGGTGGGGGTCACTTAGGTGTTTTGCCCCTAAATGTGAATTACAGCGGTGTAATTACACAGGTGTGGATAAGTCTGTGGATGGATTTTTAGGGTGCGGGAGGTGGGAGTGCCAAATGTCGCAATCTGATATGGACTAGGTGTTCAAAGTGCCTGGCAGAAAAAGGGCTAGGCAAAAGTGGGTGCGTCTTTTGGCACTGAGAGACCAGGTGGGGCACCAAATTCCGGGATTTGGGGAGTCGGGCTTGTGTTTCCCCAGGTCGCTGGGGGTGCGTGAGGGAATTTGGTGCGGGCGACGCCGAGAGCGACGAAAGTTAGCGCAGGGTGCGGGCGCGGGCCTTGATGATTTGGGTCAGTTCCTGGATTTCGTCGTAGGTGCCGCGGTTCTCCGTCATCTCCTTGCGGATCTTGCGGTCCGCGTACATCACGGTGGTGTGGTCCTTGCCGCCGAACTCGTCGCCGATCTTGGGGAGGGAGAGTTCGGTGAGTTCGCGGCACAGGTACATCGCGATCTGGCGGGCGTGCGCCACCTGGCGGGTTTTACCTGCGCCGATGAGCTGGTCCATCGTGACGTTGAAGTACTCGGCGGCGTACTCCTTGATGGTGGAGGCGTTGATGTTGATGTCGCCTTCGTCGGGGAGGATGTCGCGAAGGGCGACTTGGGCGACGTCGAGGGTGATGGGCTCGTCGATAAGGGAAGAGTAGGCCGAGACCCTGATGAGGGCGCCCTCGAGCTCGCGGATCGACGACTCGAATTGTGAGGCGATGAGCTCGAGCACCTGGTGGTCGACCTGCGTGCCGTCGGCGGCCGCCTTCTTCATCAAGATGGCGATGCGGGTCTCCAGGTCTGGTGGCTGGACGTCGGTGATGAGGCCGCCTTCGAAGCGGGTGCGGAGGCGGTCCTCGAGGGTGGTGAGCTGCTTCGGCGGGCGGTCAGACGACAGGATGATCTGCTTATTCGCCTGGTGCAGCGCGTTGAAGGTGTGGAAGAACTCCTCCTGGGTACCTTCCTTGCCCTCGAGGAACTGGATGTCGTCGACCATCAGGATGTCGAGGTTGCGGTAGCGGCGCTTGAAGCTTTCTTGGCGGTCGTCGCGTACGGAGTTGATGTAGTCGTTCGTGAACTCCTCGGAGGAGACGTACTTGATGCGGAGGTTCGGCTGCAGGACCTGCGCGTAGTTGCCGGCGGCGTGCAGCAGGTGCGTCTTGCCGAGGCCCGAGCCACCCCAGATGAACAGGGGGTTGTAGGCGCGGGCCGGGTTCTCGGCGACGGCGACGGCGGCGCCGTTGGCGAAGCGGTTCGAGGAGCCGATGACGAAGTTCTCAAAGGTGTACTTCGGGTTCAGGCTGGTCTCGCGCTCAGGGTCGTGGGCAGGCTTTTCGCGGGGGATTCGCTTAGGGACGGTCGGGTGCGCCGGCGCCTGGTGTTGTTGCTGTTGGCGGGCGTGCATCTCGGCGAGTTCGTCGAGGCCCATTGGGATTTGCTCGCCGGGGGTCATGTGGGCCGGGTCGACAGCCTCGGGGACAGGTGGCGCTGAAGGTGCTTCCGGAGCTGAAGGTGCCTGGATCGAGACGGCGAGTGTGCAGTGTTTGCCCAGGTGGGAGGCCAGTAGCGCCGTGATGTGCGGCGCGAGGGACTGCTCCACGACCGTTTTTGCGGCGGCGTGGGGGGCGGAGAGGATGGCGTAGCCGTCGACAAGCATGACTGGGCGGACGAGCTGGAGGTAGGCGCGCTCTTGTGGGGTGAGCGTCGGGACCTGTGAGCTGGGCTGCGCGGACAGCGCCAGCAGGTCAGCGACGATGGTGCGCCATAGCGTTTCGATGTCTTGCTCTGCCAACGTCCCGCTTTCCTCCTAATCCGACATGTCATTTAGTGACGTTCGTCACAACTGTGGAATTTCACGTACATTCCACCGCTGTTTCACAGATTTTGTAATTCCAAAACCTGCGTCTCACCAGTATCTTCCACAGACCTATCCACACCTGTGGATAACTTCGGTGAGTAAGTTGTCCACAGTCTCTCCCCTCCCCTGTGGATAACTTTTCACGGAACTTTTACCGGCTGTGACCTGCTGTAATTACAAATTACGCCGCAAAGTCTCAACCTGTTGTTCACAGTTATCCACAGCGATGTGGAGAAAGAACGTGTGTAATTGTGGTGCTTTATCATTGTTACCCGGTGTGAGCTTGCAATGTCTAACAGCCCGCACGCCACAACCCTGTGGATAACTCGTTTCACGGATGTGATTCACAGGAAATCTCGAACATTGCGTACGCGTGTTGGGAAGTAATCGCGCGTCAGGCCGGTGATAGCGCGGCCCCCGGTGTTCGAAAATATGCAACCACCTGCGCGAAAGTACACCTTTGTAATTACGGGGGTAAACGAATGGACCTGCGCCCCACCCGGCGCAAAAGGCGGTGTGTCGATTTGAACAACCAGCGGTTTTTCGCGTAGTCTGGCGTAGTCTGTCACACTACGGGCGCGAAGCAACATGCCCACGGTGTGCTTGAGAGCACCATCTACGCAGTGCACCGGGCCGCCCACCCAGGGCGAGTCAGCGAAGGTGATGCATGCAGGTCAACGCGCACAACGCGCCGCGGCCGGGCAATCTCAACCTGAACATTGCAATTCCGGGACGGCTACTACCCCGGGAGGGAATGCGTCGCACACCGCGGCGGGTTCCCGCTGGCCGTCGTGACCTCTTATAAGGAGTCCACCGTGTCTAAGCGGACTTTCCAGCCAAACAACCGCCGTCGTTCACGCAAGCACGGCTTCCGTGCTCGCATGCGTACCCGCGCCGGCCGCGCAATCGTTTCCGCGCGCCGCAAGAAGGGCCGCGCAAGCCTGACGGCATAAACGCCGAAGCGCAGCGACATCGTGTTACCCCGCCCGCACAAACTCGCCTCATCTGCCGACTTCCGGCAGACCATGAGGAAGGGAGTGCGCGCGGGGTCTCGCACTTTAATCGTCCACGTCCGCTCCCGGGCCGACGACGCCGTCGCGCTGCACGGCGGGCCGCGCTTCGGACTGATCGTGTCCAAGCAGGTCGGTAACGCGGTGACCAGGCACGCGGTGTCTCGGAAACTGCGGCATGTGCTGCGAGGGGGCGTCGAGAAGCTGGAGCTGCACCACGACGTCGTGGTGAGAGCCCTGCCCGCCTCAGCCACCGCCACGAGCGCGCAACTCGCACACGACTACGACGCCGCGCTGCGCAAAGCCCTGGACAAATGGCGTACTACAACTTCCTAGGCCAACGCATCCCCGCACCACCAACCGCGGCCGCGCGGGCACTCGTGAAGGCCGTACGCTGCTACCAAAAGTACCTCTCACCCCTTAAGATGGGTGCGACGTGTCGTTTCATGCCAGTGTGCAGCGCCTACGCACTCGAAGCGGTCGCGCGACACGGTGCCATCAAAGGCACCCTGCTCAGCGTGGCCCGCGTCTGTAAATGTGGGCCCTGGCACCCCGGCGGGTTCGACCCAGTACCCGGCAGCGGTACGGACGCGTCCACAGGAACGACCACCAAGTAACCAACGAGGAGAAACACCCCAAAGTGCTGAATTTCATCTACTGGCCGATTTCTTGGGTGCTGTGGTTCTGGCACAAAGTATTCGGCTTCATCCTCTCGCCAGACTCGGCGTTGTCATGGATCCTGTCCATCGTCTTCCTCACCTTCACCCTGCGAACCCTGCTGGTCAAGCCCATGGTCAACCAAATGCGGTCCATGCGCAAGATGCAGGAAATGCAGCCGAAGATGCAGGAAATCCGCCAAAAATACAAGAACGACCAGCAGAAAATGGCGGAAGAGACGCAGAAGCTGTACAAGGAGATGGGTACCAACCCGCTCGCCTCGTGCATCGTCCCGCTGGCGCAGATGCCCGTGTTCATCGGCCTGTTCCACGTGCTGCGCTCCTTCAACCGCACCGGCACCGGCCCCAACCAGCTGGGACTGAGCGTTGAAGAAAACCGCAACCTGGCCAACTACGCGTTCTCCCCAGAAGACGTCCGCTCCTTCCTGGACGCCGACTTCTTCGGCGTGCCGCTCTCCGCGTACATGTCCATGCCAGAAGACGCCTTCGCGGCGTTCACCGGCCTGGACTTCACCCGCGCCAACATCATCATGGTGTGCCTGCCGCTCGTGCTCATCTCCGCGACGTTCACCCACCTCAACGCCCGGATGTCCATGAACCGTCAGGCCGCACGCCGCGCCGCCGGCAAGGTCAACTCCCCGTCCGGTGACAACGCCGCCATGATGGAACAGCAGATGCAGATGATGAACAAGATGATGCTCTGGGTCTTCCCGGTCATGATCATCGCGTCCGGCTTCCTGTGGCACATCGGCCTGCTGTTCTACATGCTGGCCAACAACGTGTGGACCTTCTTCCAGACCCGCATCGTCTTTGCCAAGATGGACGCCGAGGAAGAGGCCGAGGAACGCGCCAAGGCGGAAGCCAAGCGCGCCTCCGCTCCCGTTGTCGGTGCCCGCAAGGTGGACAAGCGCAGCAAGAAGCAGCGCAAGCAGCAAGGCAAGTAACCGGTAGCCCCCAGCCCCCAGCAAGTGTTTGCTGGGGGCGTTACTTTTACTAGAGTCGATGCCAGACTAAAAATTCAAAGGAGTACACAGCCGTGTCAGAACAGCCCACAGCAGCCGCCACCATCTTTGGCGATCGCCTGCCGCTCGCCGAGGCCTACCACGAATCGCTCGCCACAACCGCCGCCGAGCGCGGCTTCATCGGCCCCAAAGAAGTCAGCCGCCTGTGGGAACGGCACATCCTCAACTGTGCGGTGGTCTCCGAAGCACTTGACGACGCCACCACCGTCGCCGACATCGGCTCCGGCGCAGGGCTGCCCGGCATCCCACTGGCCATCGCCCGCCCCGACGTCTCCTTTACCCTCATCGAGCCGCTGCTGAAGCGCTCCACGTACCTCGCCGAGGTCAAAAACGAGTTGGGACTGGACAACGTTACCGTCGTCCGCGGCCGCGCCGAGGAACAGCCCGGCGGGCAGTTCGACGTGGTTACCTCCCGCGCCGTCGCACCCCTGGGCAAGCTGGCCGGCTGGAGCCTGCCACTGGTCCGCCACGGGGGCTCGATGTTGGCACTGAAAGGCGCTAGTGTTGCAGAAGAACTCGCACGCGACGCGCGGGCGATTAAGAAAGCCGGGGGGATCACGCCGAACATTTTCCAGGTTGGCGCCGACGTCCTCGACCAGCCGACCACCCTCATCCGAATCGTGCGGAAATAGCGGAAAGGAACACCACCAGCATGGACAACGCCACGCTGCAACGCCCCGCGCACACCCGCGTGTTCACCGTTGCGAACCAGAAGGGCGGCGTCGGCAAGACGACGACATCGGTGAACATGGCGTCGGCACTGAGCCGCCAAGGCATGCGCGTCCTCGTCATCGACCTGGACCCGCAGGGCAACGCCTCCACCGCGCTCGGCGCCGAGCACACCTCCGGCACCACCTCCAGCTACGAAGTCCTCATCGGCGAAGCAACGCCCGAGGAAGCACTGCAGGCGCACGCCAACAACGAGAACCTCTACTGCATCCCTGCCACCATCGACCTCGCCGGTGCCGAAATCGAGCTGGTGTCCATGGTGCGCCGCGAATACCGGCTGCACGACGCCATCCGGCGCGGCTTCCTCGAAGAACACAACTTCGACTACGTCTTCATCGACTGCCCGCCATCACTCGGGTTGCTCACCATCAACGCCATGACCGCCGTCGACGAAGTCATGATCCCCATCCAGTGCGAGTACTACGCGCTTGAGGGCGTCGGCCAGCTGCTCGGCAACATCGGCATGATCCGCGAGCACCTCAACCACAACCTGCACATCTCCGCGATCGTGCTCACCATGTACGACGCCCGCACGCGCCTCGCTGCGGACGTTGCCGGCGAAGTGCGCAACCAGTTCGGCGAAGTGGTGCTGCGCAACGTCATCCCGCGCTCCGTGAAGGTTTCCGAGGCGCCAGGCTACGGCCAAACCGTCATCGACTACGACCCACTCTCCAGCGGAGCGCTGGCCTACTACGACGCCGCCCGCGAACTGGCAACACGCGGCGACTACCAACCACACGCCACCACGGGGCCCATCGGCGTCAGCCCCCAGGTGGCCCAACAACTTGACGAGGGCGAGGAATAACCATGGCACAAGAGCGTAAAGGCGGCCTCGGCCGCGGACTAGCAGCACTCATCCCGCAGGCACCAGCCGCGACCGACAAAACCGGCAAAACCGGCGGCATCGGCGGCAAAGCCTCCGACGTGATCTTCGGCGCAGCCGGCGCCGCCGGGGCTTCCGGGGCTTCCGGGGCTTCCGGGGCTTCCGGTGGCGGCGACAAGCTTCCGCCGCGCGGAAAGCGGCCCAAGGTTGCGGGCGCGCCAACCGTCGGCGCCACGCCAGAGAACGTCATCCAGCCGGTGCCGGTCGGCGCGCGCTACCAGGAAATCGCGGTCGGGCAGATCATCCCGAACCCGAAGCAGCCCCGCCAGGTCTTCGACGAAGACGACCTTAACGAGCTGGTCCACTCCATCCGCGAGTTCGGCCTGCTGCAGCCCATCGTCGTCCGCGACACCCCAGAAGGCTTCGAGCTCATCATGGGCGAGCGCCGCTGGCGCGCCGCCTCCAAAGCCGGCCTGAAACACATCCCGGCCATCGTCCGCGAAACCTCCGACCAGGACATGCTTCGCGACGCCCTCCTGGAGAACATCCACCGCGTCCAACTCAACCCACTCGAAGAAGCCGCCGCCTACCAGCAGCTCCTCGAAGAGTTCGGCGTCACCCAGGAGCAACTCGCCGACAAACTCGGCCGCTCCCGCCCGGTGATCACCAACGCGATCCGTCTCCTGCGCCTCCCGGTGCCGGTGCAGCGCCGCGTCGCCGCCGGCGTGCTCTCCGCGGGCCACGCCCGCGCACTCCTCGGCCTCAAGCTCGGCAGCGACGCCCTGACCTCCAACGGCCAGACCCTGCTCGCCGAACGCATCGTCTCCGAGGGCTTAAGCGTCCGCGCCACCGAAGAAGCCGTCACGCTCATGAATAACGAAGGCGGCGTCCCACAAAAGAAACGCCGCGAACCCGTCCCCCAGCCCGAATACCTCACCCGGGCCGCCGACCAACTCGCCGACGAATGGGACACCAAAGTCTCCGTCACCATGGGCAAACGAAAAGGCAAAATCGTCGTCGAATTCGGCGACCGTCAGGACTTCGAGCGCATCATGGGCCTCATCCAGGGCACCGATTAACTACAGGTGCTCCTGGCGGAGCAAGTCCTGGAAAGAGTAGGTGCCTGTCGGCTGGTCATCAGAATCCAGCAAGTACAGGCGCTTCACCGCCACCACAATCGCCTCCGCGATCGCGTCACGCTGCTGCGGATCCGTCACCACCTCAACATCGTGCGGATTCGTGACATAGCCAGCCACGATCTCCACCGACGGCATCCGCGTCATCCGCAGCATCTCCCACGTCCGGGCATGATTCCAGCAATTCCGTAGCGACGTCCTCGCCGCAATCTCACGCTGAATATAGCCCGACAGCGTCTCCCCCGTCATCGACGACGTCCCGTTCTCCGAACCGAAGTAGAACGTCGCCACACCATTCGCCTTCTCATTGGCATAACGGTCTAACTGCAGGGAAATCACCAAGTCGGCGTCGAAGCCGTTCGCCAGATCGGCGCGCTCCTTACACGACGGATTATCACCACGCGGACGCGAAATAATCGTCTCCACACCAGCCGCAATCATGCGGCCCTCCACGCGCTGCGCCAAATCCCACAGGATCTCCTCCTCCGTGATCTGGCCGAAGGGGCCGTCGACAAGCGCGCCCTTATCCGCACCACCAAGATGCGGATCAATCACCACGCGTTTGCCCGCCAACTGCGGGCCAGCCGCGCGCACATGCTCACGCTCGCGAATCGCGTGCGCCGAACCGCCCGTAATCCGGCGGCCCAACAGACTCAACGCGTGCAACGTATCCGGGCCACACACCCCATCGTCTTCCAAGCCCGAATTCAGCTGGTAATTCATCACGGCCTCGTGCGTGCGCGGACCGAACCGCCCATCCACACGATCCGAATAAAACCCCAGCTCATGCAGCTGCGTCTGCAACTGCCCCACGTCGTCGCCCACCAACTCCTGATTCGGCTGGTACTGCAACACACGCGCCCCCAACGTATACGACGCCTCACGCAGCTCACGCAACGTCAAGTCATCGATAGCGCCAGTCGGCATAATTCCCCGCGACTGCTGAAATGCTTTCACGGACTCCGCCAAAGGGGCGTCGAAAAGCATCTCGTCGGGAGTGAACTGCCGCGAGTTGAAGTCCTCGATGTCCCCATCGAAGTCCTCCAACATGCCCAAACGCGCAAGCGTCGCACGCGCCTCGGCCACGCGAGCACTCGAATCACCTACGCGGAGAATGTCACCCACTGGGCACCTTTCTACAAAACCAACAATGCAGTCCATCCTACGACGGACAGCCTACAGATACGACTCAACCTTCTGGACGATCTGCGCCTTCGGGAGCGCCCCCACAAACTCATCCACCTTCTGGCCATCCTTGAAGATCAACACAGTCGGGATCGACATGACCTGGAACATCATTCCCAGCTCACGCTCCTCATCCACATTCACCTTCGCGACCTTCACCTTGCCATCCAGCTCAGACGCAATCTCATCCAACGTCGGCGACAACTTCCGGCACGGAGCGCACCACTCAGCCCAAAAATCCACCAACACCGGCGTCGAAGCCTCAACGACCTCAGCCTTAAACGTATTCTTCGTCACATCAACAGGTGCACTCATCGTTCCTCCTTGAACACAGTTCTTTCTATTCTAAAGCGCCGCAAGGAAATGCTGCGCATCCAACGCCGCCCGGCACCCCGAACCAGCCGCCGTAATCGCCTGACGATAGTGGTTATCCACCAAATCGCCACACGCAAACACGCCCGGCACGTTCGTGCGGGTCGAAGGGGCGTCGACAAGGACGTACCCACCCTCGTCCGTGGCCACCTGGCCTTCCAGGAACGCCGAACGCGGATCATGCCCGATCGCCACGAACAACGCCGTCGCGTCCAGCACCGACTCCTCGCCCGACTGCACGTTGCGCACCTTCAGGCCGCCAACCTTGCCATCCTTTTCGACGACCTCTTCGACCACCGAATGCGTAATAAACTCAATCTTCTCATTCGCCCGGGCGCGCTCCAACATAATCTGCGACGCGCGGAAGTTCTCCGAACGGTGAATAATGGAGACCTTCGACCCAAACTTGGTCAAAAACGTCGCTTCCTCCATCGCCGAATCCCCACCACCGACAACGGCAATGTGCTGATCCTTAAAGAAGAAGCCGTCACAGGTCGCGCACGTGGACACACCGCGACCCGTCAGCTCAGCCTCACCCGGAATGCCCAGGTGACGCGGTGCCGCACCAGTAGCGAGAATGACCGCGCGGGCCTGGTAGACGTCATCCCCCACGAACACCTTCTTCACGTCACCGGAGAGATCAACCTTGTCCACCAGCTCCGACTCCAGGCGCGCGCCGAACTTCTCCGCCTGCTCGCGCATCTGCATCATCAGATCCGGGCCCATCACCCCATCCTTGAAGCCAGGGAAGTTCTCCACCTCAGTGGTGTTCATCAGCTCGCCGCCGTACTCGTAACCCTCAAACACCAACGGGTTCAGCTCCGCACGCGCCGCGTACAGCGCCGCCGTGTACCCCGCCGGGCCCGAGCCGACAATAATCACGTCATGAATTTGTTCTGCTTGTTCGCTGGCCTCGTTGGTCATGGAAACTCCTCGTAGATTTGCTCTGTCAGGGGTGTAAACGTAGCCAGTCTACTGTTTGTTCCAGACGTGTGCTTGCGGGGAGTGCACCAGATTTCCGTCCGCGGGGTTGGCGACCTGGGGAAACGCCGAGCGTCCTGCTGGCACTAAGGGGAAAGCAGGAATTTGGTGTCTCCTTGATGGGACCCAGTGCCAAAAGACACACCCCTTGTTGCCTAGCCCTTTTGCGACCTGCAGGTATGTAGGTCGCGTTTTTTCGAATTGCGTCTTTTGTCACTCGCCCCGTTTCCTGGACACCAAATTCCCCCACGCGAAGCACGCGACCTGGGGAAACGCCTCGGGGATGGTCAAAATCCTGGAATGTGGTGCGAGTCCCCAGCGAGGAGCTAACAGACCTCTTCCATGTGCTCGAGCATCATGGCGCGAGCCCGGGCGCGGCGGGACTTCATGGTGCCGGGCTGGACGCCGCAGGTGTCGGCGGCGGACTGGAGCGACATGCCCATGATGTCGATGAGGAAGACAGCCTTCCGGTGCGCCTCCGGTACGACGCGCAGCGCGTCCTTGACAGCGATGAGGCGATCCAGGTTGGCGGTTGGGTCGTGGGCCAGGCGAGGATCCTTGTCCTGGGAGAGCTCATCGTTGTCGTCGAGGGACACGGTGTACTCGGCCTTGCGGCGGCGCTGGTGGTCCAAGCTTGCGTTGGCGACCAGCCGGTATAGCCAGGTAGACACCTTCGACTCGAAGCGGAAGCCATAAAGGTGGCGGGACGCCTTGAGCAGGGCGTCTTGGACGATGTCTTCGGCGTCGCACTCATTGCGTGAGTAGCGAAGGGCGACGCCGAGCATGTTGCGTTCGTGGCGCCGGACGATGAGGTTGAAGGCGTGGATGTCGCCTGCGATGTATTCGTGGACGAGTTGGTGGTCCGTTTTTCTGCGCATGATGCACCCTCCCATTGCTGATGCATCCAGTGTGATGCATCAGCGCCGGAAGAGGAAGCGTTTTTTGTCCACCATGGTGGACATCATCGGAGGCTAGTGCGCCCGATGAGGGTGACGTCCCGGAGGATGATGTCCTGGCCGGAGACGCTGAGGACCAGGCCGGTGAGTTCCGGTGAGTCCTCCACGTCGATGCCGTTCTGGCCGTTGAGGAACGTGCCCTCCTGCAGCAGCGGCAGGTCGGCGACGTCGCCGTTCCACGAGGCGCCGGCGGGCAGGCCGTAGACCCGGAAGGTGTCGCCGTTGGACGGGGTATCGACGATCACGTGCTCCAGGGTGAACCCTTTGCGGGCGGTCGCGCCCTTGGCGGGTCGGAGCTCGACGCTCACGTTGTCTGAGCCGGTCCAGGTGGTGGAGCGGTCGGCGTCGACAAGCTCGGGCGCGGAAGCACCTTCGATGGTCGCGCGCATCGGGGTGAGCAACACGGGCAGGCCCGTGACCTCCTCCTCGACCTCCTCTACCCCGGTCTGGACCGAGTCCACCGTGACGGGCGCGTTCGTGTCGTCGCCGGAGAGGAAGCCGACCAGGTACGCGGTGAGCGCCGCGATGATGATCACCGCGCCAACCGCGAGCGACAGCAACACCGCGAGTGTGACCGGGCCGTAGCGGCGGGATCCGAAACCGCCGCGCAGGTCCTTCGGCTCCTCAGACTGCTCCTCGACCGGCTCGACGGGGTCGATTGCTTCGGCGGGGGCGTCCTCGGCTTCGTCGCGGGTGAGTTGGCGCTCGAGCTCGCGGAAGTCGTGGGACTCGATGGCGTCGGCGTCGACGAGGGCGCGGGTGGTGCTGGCGACGTCGGCGAGGTCATCGGAGTCGACGTTGGTGGTCAGCAGCTGCAGCGCGGAGGCGAAGGCGTCGGCGTCGTCGGCGGCGGAGGCGTCCGGCAAGACGGCCGGGAACGCGAGGCGCACGTGGCCCTCGCGGTCGATACGGAGGCGCTGGCGGTTATCCAACCCGAGCGGCACCCCAGCCTCGTGCGCCGCGGCGATCGCGCCCGCCAACGGGGCAAGCGCGTTCGCCACCGCGTCCGTGTGCAACGTCTGGCCTGACTCGGCGACCGCGCGGACCGAGGAGCCCTCCACCCAGTCAGCGACCACGAGGGCACCCGTGCGATACGACACGATCTCGATGTTCTCCGGCAGCGCCGGGTGGCGCAACATCGCGAGCTTGCGCGTGCGGCGCGACACACCCGCGGCGTCGATAGCGGCCTGGCGCGGCGTCGCCGGAGCCATCGGGGCCATGCCCGTCGTATCGACGAACGTCAGCGCCACGGAGCGGCCCGTCGACACCTCGCGGGCCTGCCAGAACTGCGCGCCCGTGGTAGAGCCGTGATCGCGGATGAGGCGGAAGCGGCCATCCGACACCGACGCACCCGGTACCAAGCGCGGGCCGCGCACGACACCGGCCGACATCGGCGGCGGCACCGGCGACGCATTGAACGTATCGGCGGCCAGGAACTGCTGCGACACATCCCGCAGGTCCACCTCGCCGACCTCGATCGCGGCGTCCTCGTCCGGGCGGATAAAGCGACCCATGCCCGGGATGCGCGCCAGAGCACGGCCCAGGTTCTGCACCTCCGGCAGACCAGAGCGCGACAGCACCAGGCCCGTCGCCACCACGAACAGCACGCCGAGGACCATCACCTCAAACAAGAAGCCCAGCGACGGCAAGCCGATGAGGCCGCCGAGGAAGGATGGGGCGTCGATACCCGCGACATCGCGCACGAGCCAGCGCACCAGGAACATCACCGCGATACCGATCAGTGCCGAGGCCGTCGCCCACAGCGACGTGTGCAGCACCGAACGCGCCTCCAGCGTGCCCAACTTCCGACGCAACAGCAGCGCGCCGATCACCGCGCCGGCGACGAAACCGAAGCCGTTCGCAGCGCCCAACAGCACCACGACGGACTGCGTCGAATCCGCAACCAGCGGCGCAAGGTACGACAGCACCACCTTCGTAATCGTGATGCCGGCGATAATGAACGTCGGCGTCCATGCCTCCTCCCGCGCGTAGAACACGCGCAGGTGCAACATCACCAAGGCGTACGGGATCAGCGTAAACGCGGAGAAACTCACCGTCAGGCCCAACGTGCGGGCCGTGTTGCCGTCGAAGTTGCCGTACGCGAACAACGCGTGCCCGATGTCGGGGCCGAGCGCCGTCATAAAGACAATGATCGGGATCAGGGCGATGAACGTCAGCTTCGTGCCCAACGTCAGGTCCCGGACCACCGCGGCGTCATCACCATCGGCGGCGTTGCGGGACAGGCGCGGCATGATCGCCGTCAGCAAGGTGACGCCAATGATGCCGTAGGGCACCTGCAGCAGCATCCAGTGCTGCTGGTAAATAATCGGGGCGGCGTCGCTCGCCATCGACGCGATACGTGTGGTCACGATGTAGCCGACCTGGCTAATCCCCACATAGGTCACGATCGCCAGGGCCATCCCGCCGAACACCTTGAGGCGGTCGTCGATACCCCACAGCGGCCGCAGGTTAATGCCGAGCTTGCGCAGCGCCGGCAGCATAATCAGGCACTGCACCGCCACACCCAACGTCGTGCCGACGCCCAGCAACAGCACATGCGGATTCGATATCGACGCCGGCGCCGCGGGATTCAAACTGCCCGGCAACATCATGTACCCCAGCAGCACCGCAATCGACACCACGTTGTTCGCCACCGGCGCCCACGCACCCGGCCGGAAATGCTCCTTCGTATTCAGCACCGCCATGAACAGCGAGAACATGCCGTAGAAGAAAATCTGCGGCAACACCAAATACGCAAACGACGTCGACTGCGCGACGTTCACCTGGCCCTCATCGTCGAGGAAGACGCGCGTCAGCAGCGGCGCGGCGGCCACAGCGGCAACCGTCACCACCGTCAGGATCGTCAGCGTCAGCGTGAACAGCTGGCGGATAAAGCGCTCCCCGCGGTCCGGGTCCTCCTTCTCCGCGCGCACCAACACCGGCACCACCAGGGCCGTCAGCACGGACCCCAGCACGATCTCCGTAATAATGTTCGGCAGCGTATTCGCCGTATTAAATGCCGACGCCACCGCCGGGCCCAACGCGGCGCCGATCAGCACCGTGCGGATGAACCCCGTGATGCGCGAAATCAGCGTCGCGATCGCCATCGATCCCGTCGCCCGCACCACGGAATTGCTCTCCGGGGCGGGATCCGGCACCGCCGCCGAAGGGTCCGCGGTCAGCGTCGAACGGTCCGGGGCCTCGGCCTCGGTGGCGTCGATAAGCTCTGGGTTTTCTCGCGGGGTGGGCACCGGCGCCGGCGGTGCAGGGGGCACGATTCGGCCACGCGTACCAGCCCGAGGTTGCTCAACCACGTCAGTCTCCAATCAAAGGTGGGTGTTCATTGTCCAAACGTTGCTGTGTTGTTGGGCTGCGTGGCGCTGCCCGCGCCCGGCGGCGGCGGCCCACCGAATACATCAGCATCAGCACCACCAGCACGCCAAGCCCGGTGACCAGCGCCCAGCCCTCCACGGCGGCGCCCGCCGTGCGCACCGAAATGTTCACCGGCTGCGAGATCGGACTGCCATCAGAACCCGCCAGGTACAGCTGCAGGTCAATACTGCGCTGGTCCTCCGGGTAGTCCGCCGTCATCTGTACCGTCTGCGAGCCGCGGGCCGGGATCCGCATCGTCGTTGGCACGTGCAGCGTGATCGGGCCGCTCGCCGCCTGGAACCGGATGGTCGTCTGCACCGGCAGCGGCATCCCGTTCTGCGCCACAATCAGCAGCGGGCTTGACGGGGAGGTCCGCGTGTACACGTTGCCCGGTGGAATCAGCGTCACCGACGCCCGCAGCGCCTGCAGTACGTCGCGGCTGCCCCGCAACCGCTCGGCCGTGGTGCGCACGGCGGCGTCGTACCGCGACAGCGACTGTCGCTCCTGCATACTCAGGGCCGCCAGCACATCGCGGCGCAGCGGCAGCGTGAACCCGTAACGCGTCAGCGCCACCTGTGGGTCGTTCGCGAGCAGCTGCGTCAAGTCATCTGTGAACTCAGCCTGCTGGGAGGCCGTCAGCACCTCCGCGTCCGAGACCACTGTCGGATCCGGAAACAGCGTGCCCACGCGCGTCGCCGCCGGCACCTCCGCCGGGTCGGGCGTGTTCAGGAAGTCGCCGAAACTCATCGGCGCTGCCTTACCCTCCCGGACCAGCTCGGCGACCGTCCCCAGCAGCATCGCCGCCGAGTCCGCGTCCCAGCTCGCCGGAGGGTTCACGAACACCGGCTCCTCCGGCGTCGCCTCCTGCACCGCCAGCCGCAGCGCGGACGCCGCGTTGATCGCGCGCGCCCGTTGGGAGTCCATCTCGTAGCGGTACCGCAGCGCGTCATTCGAGTAGCCGACGGTGGCGGGGGCGGAGCCGACCGTCGCTAAGACCGAGGCCAGCGAGTCCTGGAACTGCACCGCCATCACCCCCGGCGCCACCCACGCGGCGTTGCCGGGGCCCGGGTGGTCGACGCTGCTTCGCGCCGCCAGCACGTGCACCGGGTGCGCAGGCGCCGCCGGGAACACGTCCGCGGGGTCCGGCAGTTCGTTGCGGTCGAGCGCAGCCTGCCCGTCCCCACTTGTCGACGCCCGCTCCGCCCGAGCCGCCTCCCACTCCCCCTGCAGCCCGTGCTCCGGGATCGCGGAGTCGATGTGGTTGGCCCAGCCGAAGGCGGGGGCCGCGTCCGGCGTGATGTAGCCGGCGCCCGGGATGACGGCGTTGAGCGTGCCCGCCGTGCCGAGCTCCCGCTCGAGCACGAACGGGCCACGCTCCAACGCCTCACGCATCAGCCACTGGTCGCCGGTGCGAGCCAGCGTGTTGACGTCTACGTTTTGCCACGGCAGCGCCACCGTGCAGCCCTTCGCTGCGACGCTGCGCAGCTGAGCCAGCCACGCCTGCGCGTCTGCTTGTCCCTTGCCTATCTCGCCCTGGGCGGTGGTGTCGTCGGTGGTCCAGCTGTCGCGGAGCCGCTTGGGCTCCTCAGCGACGGGCGGGCGCGTGGTGGTGACGCGGTAGCCCTCCGCCATCCGCGCCACCGTGTCCACGAGCGCCGGGTCCAGCCCCACGCACGTGGCGAAGCCAACGCCAGGTTCCTCCACCGCGTCCTCGTACTGGCTGAGCAGCCGCTCAAGGCGCCCGCCGGGCGCGAGCTGGCTCGCCAACGTCTCCGACTTCAGCAGCAGCGGGGAGCGCTCCGGCGCCTCCCCTGTTTCCCCGGGCACGATGTCAATAGGTGCGGTAATCGGGTACAGGGCGGTCATAGCCGGCGCCGGGTCCTCCGACGGCTCGCCGCGCACCGAGATGTGGAAGCGCTCAGTGTCCAGCGTCGTCAGGCTCTGTTTGAGTTCGAAGAGCAGCGGGTACGTCCCCGCGCCCGGCAGCTCAACATCCAGCTCGACCTCTGCCGACTCCCCCGCGCCCAACTCCTTATCGACGTCCACTCCGCGCCCCACCGGGCCGTACTCGCTCACCGAGGCGACCGCCGCCGCGCGCTGGTCCAGCACGGAACCCGTGGCCGGGCCACGCCGTGGGACCACGCGCAGGTTCGCCAGCGGCGCGTCCGTGTTGTTGTGGATGCGAAGTTTCACGTGAAACATTTCGCCGGCGTTGAGGGCCGAGGGGGCGTCGACAAGCGTGATGGACGCGCGGGTGCCCTCCCCCGGACGCACTGCCGGGTTCACCCACTGCGACGCCACCGCCGGGTCCTCGGGCGACGTTGGCGCTGGTAGGGCGCCCGCCGTGACCGGAAGCAGGCCCAGCGCCACCGCAATCGCCGCGGCTCCGCTACGCACGCTGCTCATCGCGGTGTCAACCTTCCGGCCGCGGCTTCCTTGCGCGCCAAGTCCGGCATCCTGTTCACCGCGATCCGCGCGAGCTTGCGCTCGTCCGCGTACGCCAGGCGCTCGATCAGCTGGTTCATCGGCACCCACGCGACTTCCGTGACCTCCGGGTCTTCGTCGTTAAACACTCCATCGACGTAGCGCAACAAGTTATGGTGCACCGTCTTATGAATGCGGACGCCCTCAGAAATGAACCAATAATCAATCACACCGAGCGTGTTGAAGGCCTCTCCGGTAATCCCGGTCTCCTCCCACACCTCACGCTCCGCAGTGCGCCACTGCTCCTCGCCTTCCTCCACGTGGCCTTTCGGCATCGACCACAACAGACGACCCCGACGGTCCAGCCGCCCAATGAGCGCGACGTAAATCTTCGACAGGTCCACCTTGTCGTGCCGGTCCACAGCCTCCGCCATACCAGACACCACCAGGCCGCCCGCACTCGTCTCGTTCCTGGTCTCCAGCGACGAATCAACCGGCCGCTGCTGCCTCTTCCGCGCCGACGCGCCCCGCCCCCGCCGGTTCGACCCGCGACGACGCTGCTGCTGTGACCCCCGCTTTTTGGCGTGCGAACCACGCCGACGGCCACGCCGCCGCTTCGGGGAGTCACCCCCCGCCTTCGAGTTAGCGCCGTCCCCGCGCCCCTTCCCGCCAGAGTTCGAAGACTTCCGCTCCGACGGAGGAACCGGCTTCGGCCGAGTGTTCTCAGTCATTCAATTCATGGTATCCGCACTGGCCACCTTTGTGGTACTTAACAGCACCAGGGAAGCAAAGTATCGTGTGAGAGGTGACAAAGACTGAAGAAACACACCGGTGCCCGTTCGACCTCCCCGACCCCTCCGACCCGAACGCCGTCGCGGCGTTGCAGGTTCGGGCCGAAGAGGGCGTCGAAAAGCTCAGTGGCTTGCTGACGCCCCTCGCCCAGCGCTTCGTGGAGCGCGGCGAGCACCTCTACCTTGTCGGCGGGCCCGTGCGCGACGCGATGCTTGGCAAGCTCGGGCACGACCTCGACTTCACGACGTCCGCCCTGCCCCCCACCGTGCAGGAAATTCTCGACGAGTGGGGCGAGACGACCTGGGACACCGGCATCGAGTTCGGCACCGTGGCCGCCGTGCGCGAGGGCCAGCAGGTGGAGATCACGACGTTCCGTTCCGACCTCTACGACGGCGTGACACGCAACCCCGAGGTGACGTTCGGCGACACCCTCGAGGGTGACCTCATTCGGCGCGACTTTGCCTGCAACGCAATGGCCATCGAGCTCGACGTGGTCGACGGCGCACTCCGTCCAATCTTCCACGACCCGGTGGACGGTATCAGTGACCTGCTGCAACGCCGCCTTGACACCCCGCAGGCCCCCGAGATTTCCTTCCGCGACGACCCGCTTCGCATGCTGCGCGCCGCCCGTTTCGCCTCCCAACTCGGCTTCGAGGTCGCCCCGCGCGTCTTCGACGCGATGCGCGACATGGCAGGTGAGATTCAGCGCATCACCGTCGAGCGGATCCAAGCCGAGCTGGACAAGCTCATGTGTGGCATCGCCCCCTGGGACGGCATTGACCTGCTGGTTCGCACCGGCATCGCCGAGTTCGTGCTGCCTGAGGTGCCGGCGCTGCAGCTCGAGCAGGACGAGCACATGCAGCACAAGGACGTCTATGCGCACTCACTGACAGTGCTTCGACAGGCCACCGAGCTCGAGGACGACGGCCCCGACCTCAAGTTGCGGCTCGCTGCGCTGCTTCACGACGTCGGCAAGCCCGCCACCCGCGCCCTCAAGGAAGGCGGTGGCGTGAGCTTCCACCACCACGAGGTCGTGGGTGCGAAGCTGGTGCGCAAGCGCCTCCGCGCGCTGAAGTACCCGAAGCACGTGATCAGCGATGTCGGCCAACTGGTGTTCCTGCACATGCGTTTCTATGGTTTCGGCGAAGGCAAGTGGACCGATTCGGCGGTGCGTCGCTACGTCACCGACGCCGGCGACCTCCTCGGCCGCTTGAACAAACTCGTGCGCGCCGACTGCACGACGCGAAACCCACGCAAGGCGCGCCGCCTGCAGCGTGCGTACCAGAACCTCGAGGAGCGAATCGCGACGCTCGCCGAGCAGGAGGATCTTGCGCGCATCCGCCCTGACCTGGACGGCAACGAAATCATGCAGATCCTGGATCTCAAGCCCGGCCCGGAGGTCGGCGAGGCCTGGAAGTATATGAAGGAACTACGTCTGGAGCGCGGCGAACTCGAGCACGACGAGGCCGTCGCTGCGCTGAAGTCTTGGTGGGAGGAACGTAATGCCTGAGTATTTCTACGGCGACCGCCTGTTTACGTCACTCGAGCGCACGGAACCCGACAGCGGTATGCTGCTCGTCGCCGCTCCGGGGATGTACTCGCCTGAATTCGCCCGCACGGTTGTCCTTGTTATCGAGCACGGCGAGCAGGGCACGCTCGGCGTCATCTTGAATCGTCGTTCCGACGCCGCCGTTGTAAACGTGCTGCCCGAGTGGGAGTCGCTCGCCAGCGAGCCGGCGGTGATGTATTACGGCGGACCCGTCAGCCCGAACGCTGCCGTTGGCCTGGGCGTCACGCGCAACGACGTCGACATCGCCGAGCACCCGACCCTGACGCGCCTCGCGAACAAGCTTGTGCACGTGAACATGCATGCGTCGGCTGAGCAGTTCACTGGGCTGCTGGAGGGCTTCCGCCTGTTCGCCGGGTTCTCGTCCTGGGACGCGGGTCAGCTCGACGAGGAGATCGAACGCGGCGACTGGTACGTCGCCCCGGCCCTCCCCTCCGACGTCATCACACCCGCGAGTGTCGATTTGTGGGCCGACGTCCTACGCCGCCAACCCATGCCCCTACCCCTGTTTGCCACCTTCCCATCCGACATCGAGGACAACTAGATGAATGTTTCACGTGAAACATTGCGAGAATTCGGCCTCGGAGTGCGCGACATGTGGCTCGTCGGGCTCGGCGTTGTGCCCCTCGGGCTAGCGTTTGGGCTGCTCATGGTGCAATCCGGGTTCGCCTGGTGGTGGACACCGGTCTTCTCGATGCTTATCTACGCCGGTTCCACCGAATTCCTCGCAATCCCGATGGTGCTCGGCGGCGTCGGCCCCGCCTCCGCCGCGATGACCGGTTTCATGGTGAACTTCCGACACCTCTTTTACGGCCTCACCTACCCGCGGAACGCGATCCGCTCGACGTTCGGCCGCCTCTATTCGATGTATTCACTAACCGACGAAGCCTACGCCGTCATCAGCGCCCGACAGCAGACCACGCGCATCACCGGCCCGCGCCTCATTGCCATCCACGTGATGTGTCAAGCGCTCTGGGTCGTGTCCGGGCTCGTCGGGGCGCTTGCCGGCGAACGCCTTCCAGGCACAATCGAGGGCATGGACTTCGCCCTCACCGCACTGTTCATCGTCCTCGCCTACGAAGCGTTCCAGGCTTCGCGAGACATGAGCGCCGTGCTCATCGCCGCTGGGATCGCGCTCGTTGCAGCCTTCGTCGTCCCCGGGCAGATGCTGATGGTGGCGCTCATCGCGTACTTCCTTGTCCTGCTGGTTCGATTTTGGGTACCTGGCGTCGATAAGCGATTGGAGTGGAAGCGATGAACGGACTTCCCGCCGGCGTTGATCTGCCCATGGTGTGGGCCGTCATCCTGCCGATCGCCGTGGTCACCGTGCTGCTCCGAGCGCTGCCATTCGCCTTTCGTGGCTGGCTGGACGGCAGCCCCCTTCTCGATTTCCTCCGCCTCTACATGCCCGTCGGCGTCATGGTCGTGCTCGTGCTATACACCTTCACCAGCTCCGACCAGCCCGTGTGGGCCGGCGTGCTCGTCGGCCTCGTGACACTCGCCCTCCACGCTTGGCGACGCTCCCCCGCCCTTTCAATCCTGTTCGGCACAGGGTTGTACGTGGCGCTCGTCAACCTTGTCTTGTGAATAGAAGTGTTGCTGAGTTAGAAACTGCCTGATACATTAGCGGTTGTTGTTAAAAGCCTGGCAATGTCGCCCTCTGTATTCAGGAGATTCCCATGAAGCGTTTCGCTACCGCTGCCATCGCAGCCACCACTGCCCTTTCGCTCGCTGTTGTTCCGGCGGGTGCTGTTAACGCAGGTGATAAGACCCCTCCGGGTTTTGGATATGACTCTTCTTCGAAGGTTTCTGAAGATGAGGCAGTCGGTTACGCAGTTTTGCTGGCTGTAGCTGAGTTTGCTAAGCCGGGCATCGGCATGTCAGCGCCATTCAAGGGCTCCTCCGAAGCAGGCGTATTCAAGACCAAGGCTGGGGAGAACAATAAAAAGTCCGATGCCATTATCTTGTCGTCCTATAAGAATGACGCGAACAACGGCTACAAGCTCGGGACTACCTACGACATCCTAGTCGGTACCGGTATTGCTGCCGCCATTCTTGCCTTGGTGGGCGGCATCGCTGCTCAGCAAGGCCTCATTCAGCTTCCGTTCTAACATTTATTCAGGAGATTCCCATGAAGCGTTTCGCTACCGCTGCCATCGCAGCCACCACTGCCTTCTCGCTCGCTGTTGTACCGGCACAGGCTGGGGAGACTTCGAGCGGAGACGAGGTCACTTCGTCTGTCGCAGCGTTGACCCTTCTGCAGATCGGTAAGATTGGCGCTGCCGAGAACGAAGCTGACGCCAAGAAGGCAATCGCCGAGGCTGAGTTCGGTCTCGCTGCACTGCAAAGCTCTTTCGACAATGACCGTGAAAAGGATTGGCCTATCGGCCGCACCTTCGACATCATCTGGGGTTCCTTGCTCGGTGTTGCGGCTCTTGGTGGTCTTGCGTTTCTGGCACTGAACGCAAAGTAGATTTCAAGATTTTGCGCTCGGCTCGGGTTTCGGGCCGGGCGCTTTCGCGTATATGCCACAGGGTTTAATAACGTCACATACGTTAGACTGGTCCATAGTCTTGGTAGGGGCGAAGCTTCAATTTCTGCCACTTACTTGCCAGGTCTGAAGCGTCCCCAGGGGATGTTGTGCCTATATTTATAGTCACTCAACAGTGTGGTGTGGGGCTGAGATGATCCACGAGCGGGTTGATGGGGCCGAGCTATTGACTGGGAATTAATAGGCGCCAATCAAATTGAAAAACCCAGCCTTATACGAGAGGCTGGGTCAGAATGTGGCGTCGATAAGTGAATTAGAACGGCAGCGCTGGAAGCTGAATGCCCGGAATGACGCCGGAGACTGCAGCAACGACACCAAGAAGTGCAACGAGCGCAGCCGGAACGCCGATCAGGAGACCGAGAATGCCTGCCTTGTAATCCTTGTCGTTGATCAGCTCCTTGACACAATCCAGCTCGTCAGAAGAAGAGGTCAGCTCCTCGCGGATCTCCTGACGAGTCTGATCAGCCTTGTTCTTAGCGATGTCACCAGCAGTCTGTGCCTCAGCTGCCTTCTTCTTTGCCTTAGCCTCCTTTTCCTTCTCTGCGGCCTCAGCCTTGACCTTGCACTGCGCGTAGGCAACCGAGGAGCCAACCTTGGCATCCTTGTCGGAAGGCTGAGCCTCAGCCGCGAATGCAGGGCCAGCGACCAGGGACAGGGACAGAGTTGCAGCAGCTGCTACGGAGGTAAAACGCTTCATGGGTAGCTCCTTTGTGGGATCGGTTAAAGTTAGGGACTCGCCAAAGTTTTGGCATGTCTGCAACTAACATCGATCGGAACGTCCTGTGCGTTACTTCGGAGATCAAATGATTCCGAGAGGTGATTTGGGAACAGCGCTCCCCTGCCCTGCGCGGGCTCGGACCAATAGGTCAGAGTGGGTTGAGAACTTGCTACTCCCATGGGGCCGTCGAACGGCTCCGATTGTCCGCGGGGCGGACAGGTGATTGCGTGTTTCGATATTCCGCGGGGCGGACACCACTTCGCGAATTGCATCGGCGAAGCACGCATTCCGCGGGGCGGACAATCTATCCGTTGTTGCAAAGCAACCTCGCGCACAGTCCGCTGCGCGGACTCCAACGAAGCTTTAGTCGACTCCAGTAGCATTCCGCGGCGCGGACAGAGCGAGTTCAGCTCAATACCCAAACGATTGCATCAAGGTGTCCGCCGCGCGGACACCCACCCACACACCCGTGCTCGAAAGTGGCGTCGCAAAGCACCCCGCGCACTGTCCGCCGCGCGGACACCCACCAACAAATATTTGAATAAACCTCTTGACACCACCATTCGAACACGTATACTAAACAACAACCAAAACACCAGGGGGAACCATGCACACCACCATCGACGCCGACACCATCATCAACACCATCGTAGAAAGCGCACGCCTGTTCGCATACTCACACGCAGAAATACTCACTGCGATCGCCGAATTCGACGCCCACAACCTCGCCGAGCACTACGGCTGCGCTTCTACCGGGGCATGGCTTGCCAGAGTGTTAAAAATGAAACGCACCCGCGCCTACGAATACGCCGCCGTCGCACGCAAACTCACCGCCTTTCCCACCATCCTCGACGCGCTGCGACAAGGAACCATCGACTACACCAGCGTGCGCTACATGCTCGACTACGCCACCGACACAAACCAACACGAACTCGTAGAGATAGCCGCCGAATCTGGCTACCAAGGCCTCGTACACGCCCTGGCAGGCGCAACCCCCACCGACAAACAGCCCGAGGATGCTGGTGCACACTGCGGGCTGACCATCCGCGAAGACGGCCAATACCTACGCGGCTGGTTTTGCATGAACGCGACCGACGGTGTGGCCTTTCAAGCAGCCCTGCGCGCAGGCGCACACGCCTATGCGGATGACAACGCGATGGATGAGGCTGATGCGCAGATGATGCGCTCGACCTTCGGGCTGCCACCGGCACGATTAATGCTGCAATCACTGATGGGGATGGTGCACATGGTGCGCACCGGGGCCGCCACACACGCAACCATGGCGCCGGCAGCACAAGTGATGGTGCATATGACATCAGATGGGCGAGCGTTTTTACCGAATCACATGGCCGCTCCTGCCGCACGGCTTGCCAATCTGGTAGATCATGCAGATTTGATGGGTGTGCTCTATGACGCCGACGGGCAGGTGATCAAGTTTGGGCGCAAACGCCGTTTGGCAAGCCCGAAGCAGGTGCAGGTGCTGCTAGGGATGTGGGGGCATAAGTGCGCGGTGCCAGGCTGTGGGCATACCAGGTTCTTGCAGATGCATCATATTCGGGATTGGGCCGAGGGCGGCACCACGGATTTGGAGAATTTGGTGCCGTTGTGCTCGAGGTGTCATTCGTTGGTCACGGATGGGTTTATCCGTGTGGTCAAGCCGGGGCCTGTGTTGTATTTCCGGTTTGTAAGTGGTGAGCAGTGGGTGTGTGAGCCTGGTCGGGTGGGGTATCGCGATGATGCTGCCGAGATTGAGTTGGATGGGTGGGGTGTGGATTCGTTTGCGGATGAAGCCGCACCGACGTGGGATTGGGACACACCCAAGGTTTAAGCATGCCTCAGCAGACTACAAGCCTCAGCCCACAGCGCCTCGAACTGCTCTACCGCAATGGCTGTCGCAGAAATGCCCTCGAACTGTGCGTACAGGTCTGGGTGCGGAACGATAGACATCGGCTCATTCGCCTGACCAATCACTTTGCCGTCGGTATAAATGCCAGTAATGGTCTCGCTCGGGTCCAGCTCGATCATCCGAACCATCGTACATTCGCGAGGGTTCAGCTCCTCAAGTTCGGCAATATTGAGAAGCTCTCCCCCAAGATCTGGAGCGCTGTAATGAATCCGGACGTAATGTTTCACGTGAAACTATTCCTTCGAAGCTGTGGTTTGGGCAAGGCGCGAGACGTACGCGGAGCACGTCATCAACTGAATCAGATGGTAGACCATCAACGGCACAATCAGCACACCGAGTTGACCGCCGCCAAAGATAACCGACGCCATCGGCAGCCCCGCCGCCAAAGACTTCTGCGTCCCGCACATCTGGATGGCTACCGTGTCCGCCCTCGAGAAACTCAAGGCCTCCGGGACAACCCGCGTCACCCACAGCATGACGCAAACCAGAACCAGAGCGAACGCAGAGAGGAAGACCAACTCGAGCGCAGAAACATTCGACCACACGCCAGAAACAACACCGGCTGAGAACGCCGAGTACACGACCATCCAAATGGACCCGCGGTCAACAAGCTTGGTAGCTTTCCGCGCAGCGAAGCCAGCAACACCAGGCACCACTGCCCGAGCGACCTGACCCAGCACGAAAGGAAGGAGCAACTGTAATGCAACATTCCGGAACACGGATGCATCGATATGAATGCCACTGTCGGCACCCATCAGGACCATAACGAGGGCGGGCGTCGCTACGACACCAACTATCGACGACAGGCTCGCCGCCACCACCGCTCCCGGCACATTGCCACGCGCGATGCCTGTCAGTGCAACCGAGGACTGGACAGTCGACGGCACCAGGCAAAGATAGAGGATCCCCTGGTATACCGAGTCGGAAATGAACGCGGTTGTGGGGCGCATGGCCAGGCCGATCAAAGGATACGCGATGAACGTAAAGGCGAGGATGATCGAATGCAGGCGCCAATTCGTCAAACCTTGCAGCGCCTCGCGGGTGGAAAGACGCGCACCATAGAGGAAAAACAGCAGACCGATTGCAAGTTTGACAGCAATGGAAAAGCCCTCGGCAAACGAGCCTCGGGCGGGCGCAATGAACGCGAGTACCGCGGCGAGGATGATGCCGAGGAGCAAGGGGTCAATACGGCGAAGAAAACCTGGCATGCACACATGATAGCCACGCAGGCCACGCCAGGCAGGCCGAGAAAGCAGCAGTTTTACATCGACGCGTTCAGCGTCTCGCCCGCTTCTGTCAGCTGCGCTGGGGTCAGTGGATTCTGTGTTGGGCCGGAGACTGCGGAGCCGTCGATAATGCTGAAGACGGAGCCGTGGCCGGTGCAGCGAACAGTGTCCCCATCGACCTTGGTGATCTTCTGGCCCTGATGCGGGCAGGTTTGGGAGTAGGCGACGTACTCGCCGGCGGTCGGTTGGGCGATGATGAAGCCGTCGAGGATGACGGCGCTGCCGACGGGTACTTGGGTTTTGGCTACCTCGGCGGTTGGTTCAGATCCGCAGGCGGCGAGGAACGCGCCGGCGAAGGTGGTGGCGGTGCCGAGGAGGAACATGCGTCGTGAACAAGTCATGCCCTGATAGTAGCCTGTTTCATTGCCGTGACGTAGGAGGACAGCTCGGCGGTCAGCGCGTCGATGTCCGTAATGCGCGCGGGGTTCGGGTGCGAGTGTTCGGTGTATTTGGCCACGATGTTCGCGATCGCGGAGCCGGTGATTGCGCCTACTGCCCCGGCTGCGATTGCGTCCGCGACGTGCTGCGGTGTGGAGATCCCGAACCCGAGCAGCACCGGGGCGCCGCCGTATGCTTGCACGTTGTCCACTACCTCGCGAAGGCCGTCGACGGAGGCTTCCTTGTCGGCGCCGGTCACGCCGTCGCGGGAGATGGCGTAGATGTACCCGCGGGACTGGGCGGCGACGCCCTCCAAAGTCTGCGGGCTGGCTTTGGCAGGGGCGATGTAGATCGGGTCGACACCCGCGGCAAGAGCAGCTTCGCTGAACGGCACCGATTCGCGCACAGGGACGTCCGGGAGTAGCACGCTGTCCGCGCCGGCCTCTCGGAACGCCTCGTAGAACGAGGAAAGACCACGCACGTAGGCGACGTTGGCGTAGATCAGCATGCCGATCGGCAGGTCGGGGTATCGCTCGCGGATCGTCCGAACTTGTGCCAGTGCCTTATCGACGGTCGCTCCGCCATCGAGTGCCCGCACGTGTGCCGCCTGGATGGCGGGGCCGTCGGCGACGGGGTCGGAGAACGGGACGCCGAGTTCGAGGGCGTCGGCTCCGGCGGTGACGGCGGCGTCGATGATTTGGAGGGCGTCGTCGGGGGTTGGGTCGGAAAGCATGATGAATGGGACGAATGCTCCCTCTCCCTTTTCCTGTAGGGAGGCGAAGAGTCTTTCGTAACGTGACGTTGTAGGGGTGGACATGTTAGTTGGTCTCCTTTCGCACATTTTCAACCCATTCCGGGTGTTCGGCGAGTGTTCTACGGACGTGAGCGACGTCCTTGTCGCCGCGGCCCGAAAGGGAAACGAGGATTGTGAGGGGCTCCGCGTCAGCCGGGTGGGACGCCGCGCGTTGCAGCGCGTACGCCAACGCATGCGAGGACTCGAGCGCCGGGATGATGCCCTCGTGCCGTGACAGCAACTGGAACGCACGCAGGGCGGATTCGTCGGTGACGGGAACGTACTGCGCGCGTCCCGTCTTGGCAAGGTGTGCGTGCTCGGGTCCGACCGCAGGGTAGTCCAGGCCGGCGGATATTGAGTAAGACTCAGCAACTTGGCCGTCGCTGTCGCGCATCAGGTAGGAGCGCGTGCCGTGCAGAATGCCGACGGTTCCGGCGGCAATTGCGGCGCCATGCTTGCCGACGCCCACGCCCTCTCCCCCGGGTTCGACGCCGATGAGTTCGACCCCCTCCTCGTCGATAAACTCGGCGAACATTCCGATGGCGTTGGAGCCGCCACCGACGCAGGCGCAGACGACGTCCGGCAGCCCGCCGGTACGCTCAAGCATCTGGGCTTTCGCCTCGGCGGAGATCACGCGGTGGAACTCCTTGACGATCTTGGGGAACGGGTGCGGTCCGGCCGCGGTGCCGAGCAGGTAGTGGGACTCGTGGAAGGTGGCGGTCCAGTCGCGTAGTGCTTCGTTGACGGCGTCTTTCAGGGTGCCGGCGCCGGAGTCGACGCCCACTACCTCAGCACCCATCAGCCGCATGCGGTAAACGTTTGGCTCCTGCCGCGCCATGTCGGTCTTGCCCATGTAAATGACGCAATCCAAACCCAGTAAAGCGCAGGCGAGCGCGGTGGCGGTGCCGTGCTGGCCGGCGCCGGTCTCGGCAATGATGCGAGTTTTGCCCATCTTCTTCGCCAGTAGTGCTTGACCGATGACCTGGTTCGTCTTGTGTGCGCCGCCGTGCACGAGGTCCTCGCGCTTGAGGAAGATGCGCGCGTTCGCCCCGTTGAGGGGCAGGTTGCGGCATTCGGTGAGCGGGGTCGGTCGGCCGAGGTAGTCGCGCAGCAGCGCGCGGTATTCGGCCATGAAGCTCTCGTCGGCGAGGGCGTCGACAAACGCTCGCTCGAGCTGGTCAAGCGCCGGCAGGAGCGATTCGGGGACGAATTGCCCGCCGAATTCGCCGTAGTATGCGGGCAGGATCGTGCTGCCGCCGTGGGTGTAGTCAGTCATTTTCTGTCCTTGGGTAGTGGTAGTTGCCGATGATCTCGAAGGCCCGCCGCAGCGCGCCCGCGTCCTTACGCCCGGCCTGAGCAGGGTATTCGACGCCCGAGTTGAGATCGACGCCCGCGCAGCCGACGCCGAGCGCCTCCCGGAGGTTGTCGGGGTGCAGCCCGCCGGCGAGGAGCGAGTCGCCGCGCACCTCGTCCGGGATGTCGGCCCAGCGGAAGGTCTCGCCGGACCCGCCGTCGCGCGCGTCGAGCACCAGCTTGTCGACGCCCCCTCGGATCCCCAGCGCAACCTCCACGCCAGCCCCTGAAGTCATGGAGACCGCCCTCCAGAGCTCAACGTCCTCCCCGATCTCTGCGCGCACCCGCTCGACCAGGGAGCGTTCTGCCTCGAGCGATCCCTGGTACGGAGCGTGCACCTGCACCGCGTGGATGCCCGGCTGGACCAGTTCGCCGTACCCGGACGTGCGGCGGGAAACCGCGACGTACCGCAGCCCCGGCTCGTGTGCGATGATGTCCGCCGATGTTTCACGTGAAACATTGCGCGGACTCGACTCCTCGAAGATGAGCCCGCCGTACACGGCGCCCGCCGCCTTGGCGGCCTGCGCGGCGCTCCACGACGCCAGCCCGCACACCTTGTTTGGCCCGTACACCAGTTTCCGGGCGGCCAGGTCGATGTCCGGCTGGCCGGTCAGCTGCGACCCGACCAGTAACCCGTCCGAGTGCCCGCCGAGCTGACGCACAGTCTCCACGGACCGGATGCCGGACTCCGACACCACCGCCGCTTCGGCAGGAGCGAGTCGCGCCAACCGGGCGGAGCGCGTTAGGTCAATCGACAGGTCGTGGAGGTTCCGGTGGTTCACGCCGAAGATCCGCGCGCCGAGTCGACCAGCCCGCACGGCCTCCTCCTCGCTAATCACTTCGGTGAGCACGTCCATCCCGAGGGACTCGGCGAGGCCGGAGAGGTAGGCGTAGCTGGCGTCGTCAAGAATCGAGAGCATGAGCAGGATGGCGTCGGCGCCGAAGTAGCGCGCGGCGTAGACCTGGGCCTCGTCGATGATGAAGTCCTTGCAGAGCACGGGCAGGTGCGTGCTTGAGGCGACCGTGGCCAGGTGGTCGTAGTCGCCGCCGAAGCGGGAGGGCTCGCACAGCACGGAGATGCCGGCGGCGTAGCGCGAGTACACCGAGGCGATTTGGCCGGGCTTGTAGTCGGCGCGGATCAGGCCGAGGGACGGCGAGGAGGACTTGCACTCCATGATGAAGCTGGTGCCCTCGCGCTTCAGGTTGTCGTAGAGTGAACGCTCCGAGCGTGGGAGTGCAGCGACATTCACGTGGGCAAGACGCTCGCGGATCGCTGCCAGATCGCCGCGTCGGCTTGCCACGATCCCTTCGAGCACGGTGGGTAATTGCTTAGGCACTGTAATCAGCCTCCTCGTGTTGCTGCAACCATGCGTGGACGGTGCCGTCGGCAAGCAGGTTCAGGGCGTGGGTGACGCCGTCGGCGATGGTCGGCGCTGTGCCGTTCAGGTAGAACATGGCACCCGCACCAGCAGCGACGGCCGAGCGGTGCGCCTCCGGCCCCTCCCCCGCGAACGTCGCGCGGATGGCGGCGGCATTCTCCACGCCGTCGCCGCCGCGCAGGCCCTCGAGTGAGCAGCGCTTGAGGCCGAGCTCCTCCGGCGTAAGCACGTACTCGGTGATGGAACCGTCCCGGCCCAGTTCCCAGACCTGCGATTGGCCGTGGACCGCCAGCTCATCGGTTCCTGCTCCGTGGACGACGAGCGCGCGCCCCCGCCCCAGCTCGCGCATCGTCTCAGCGATGACGCGTCCCTGCGCCGGGTTGGCGATGCCCATGATCTGGTATTCCGGCCGCGCCGGCGAGAGCAGCGGTCCCATCGTGTTAAACAGCGTGGACACGCCGAGCGCCTTGCGCACCGGCTGCACGTGCGCGATGGTCGGGTTGTACGCCGGTGCGAAGAGGAAGGTGAAGTTGGAGGATTCGAACTGTCGCACCGCGCGCGAGGGGTCGAGGTCGAGTGGGATGTTCAGGGCCTCGAGGACGTCAGCGGAGCCGGACTTCGAGGACACCGAGCGGTTGCCGCACTTGATCATGGGCACTCCGCCAGCGGCGGCGACCAGTGACGCCGCGGTGGTGATGTTGATGGTGTTCGCGCCGTCGCCACCGGTGCCAGCAGTGTCCATCAGCCCCTCCCCCGTCACCGGGAACGGTCGGCCCGCGGCGAGGAACGCGCGGGCCGCGCCGGCGATGTCAGCGAAGGTTTCGCCGCGGGTGCGGATCGTGGCCAGGAGCGCTGCGATGTGGACGTCGTCGTAGTCGCCCACGGTGAGCGGGGTGAATGCCTCGATAGCTTCCTCGAGCGTCGGTTCGCGGTTGTCCATAAATCGCTTGAGGATGGTGAGGGATCGTTCGGTTGCCATGGTTAGTTTCCTTTCTTCAGCTTGTCGACGCACCGGCGCAGCATCGTCGGGCCTGCGGGTGTGAGGATCGATTCGGGGTGGAACTGCAGCCCGATGGACATGCCGTCGTCGGTTTCAGCGGCCATGACGATGTCCCCGGTCCGGGCCAGCGCGTGCATCCCTGCAGGCAGCGACACCGCCCCGAGCGAGTGGTAGCGCGCGACCGGCACGTCGCGCCCGGGGTGTCCGAGCTGGCTGGTCATGCCGCGGAAGAGCCCGGACGCGAGTCCAGCTGACGTTAGTCTCATGGTGTCCGAGACGCCGTGGACGGGCCCACAGGGCTGGACGGTGCCGCCGAAGTGTTCCACGAGGGCCTGGTAGCCGAGGCAGATGCCGAGCATCGGCACGCTGCCCTGCGCTCGGCGGATCAGCTCGGGCATGCAGCCGGCATCGGCCGGGTACCCAGGGCCTGGTGAAAGCACGATCAGTGAAGGATCCAGCGCCAGTATTGAGTCCTCATCAACGGTGTTACGGAACACTACTGACTCATACTCAGCAAGCGCGTCCACCAAGTTGTAAACGAACGAGTCCTGGTTATCCAGCAGCACAATCATTTGATTACCTCCAGTTCTGCGCCGGCGGCCAGCGCGATCGCGTTGAGTACCGCGTACGCCTTGTGCAGCGTCTCCTCGGCTTCGGACTGCGGGTTGGAGTCGCGCACGACTCCGGCGCCCGCCTGCACGATCGCCTTCCCGCCGGTGACGTACGCAGAACGGATCACGATGCAGGTGTCAAAGTCGCCGTTGCTGTCCAGGTAGCCGACTGCTCCGCCGTAAGACCCGCGCCGCGCGCCCTCGAGCGAGCGGATCAGCGAAGTGGCGCGCAGCTTCGGCGCCCCGGTGAGCGTGCCCATGTTCATGCACGCCCGGTACGCGTCGAGTGCGTCGAGGTCCCCAGCCAGCCGCGCGGTGACCCGGGACACGAGGTGCATGACGCGCGAATACCGGTCTACCTGCAGCAACTCGGCAACTCGCCGCGTGCCGGGCTCCGCAACGCGGGCGACGTCGTTGCGCGCGAGGTCCACGAGCATGGTGTGCTCGGCGACTTCTTTGGCGTCGGTGCGCAGCTGCAGCTCCATCCGCGTGTCCAGCTCGTGGTCGACCGTCCCGTCCTCGGCGAGCCCGCGCGGCCGCGTCCCCGCGATCGGGTACAGCTGCACCTCGCGGTCGGCGTTGGTGTACTTCAGGTTGGACTCGGGCGAGGCGCCGAACAGCTCGAAAGAGTCACCATGCTTATCGACGCCCCTTTGGTAAAACATGTACGGCGAAGGATTAGTCGCGCGCAGTTGGAGGTACGCGGCGAACGCGTCCGGGCAGTCGGCGATGAAGCTGCGGGCGGGCACGACTTGGTAGATGTCCCCGTTGTAGATGTGCTCCTTGAGTCGCTCCACGTCGGCGCAGAACTGCGCGTCGGGGATGTCGGCGCGAGCAACCAGGGTGCCGCCGGGCCCCTCCGAAGAACGTAAGGGTGTGGGCGAAGCGGCGTCGATACGCTCGGCGAACGCGTCAATCCCAACTCCGCTGAGCGTCGCGGTCTGTGCCTGGTGGTCGATGCGCAGGAGCACTTCGGCGAGGACGAACTGGTAGTCGGGGTAGGTGTTGGAGCCGTCGGCGACGGCCGGGAGCTCCTCGAAGGTTTCGAGGTAGTCGTAGGCGAACCCGCCGGCGAGGAACCCGAAGCGGCTGAGCGCGCGCAATACCTCGACGGTGGAGGTGGCGGTGAGGCGCTCGCGCTCGTCCGCAACAACAGCAGCGGCAACAGGCGGAAACGCGTAGACGTTCTCGCCGACGTGGTACTCCCCCAGCTGCTCCCGCAGTTGAGCAGCCACCGTGCGCCCGAAGGCGGTCAGCGGCTCGACGTGTACGTGGATGCCCGAGCAGGTGACGCGCACCGCGGCCCGCAGCACCGCGACCGATTGGATACCGGAGCGGGTGGTGATGTCGGCGGATTCAAGCAGGACGGTGTCCTGATTCGTGGTGCCGCCGAGGTGCGCGAAGAGGCTGGCGGCGTCCGCGTGGTACTTCACGCGGCGGGTGGTGTGTGTGCTCATGGTCGTCCTTCGGGTGTTGGTACACCGAGGGCGTGTGAGCCAAAGCAAACGGCCCGCGGTGCTTGTGGTTACAAGCCGGCGGGCCGTTGTTGGGACTCTAGAACGTACTAGAAGAGGCGGCTCGCCGTGTTCGGGAGCCACCACCAGTTCTTCTGAGTCGTGAAAGTCATAGGTGTAAAGGTAGCGGAGAGATCGAACGCTGTACGCGGAACCACCAAACTCCCTGCGTACAGCGTGAATATAAAACGGCTACTGCTGTTCGTCCGCCTTCCCGGCGGCCTTACGCAGTGCGCCGAGGTCCACGGCGGGCTCGTCTGAGGAGTCTGAGTCTGAGGCGTCCAGGGCGGCGTCGACAAGCGCGGCGGCGCGGGCCCCGAAGTTGCCGCCGACGGAGATGCTCACGAGTGCGGCGATGACCGCCACGGCGACGAGAATCCACATCCAGCCGTATGCAATAAATGCAAAGGCGGCGCCGATGGCGAAGGCGACTGCGGCGAGCACCCAGAAGGGGCCGGTGACGCGGTGTGCTTGGCGCCAAGTGGACTCGTGCTTGCGAACTTCCGGGACACGCAGCCCGATGACGCCGTTGCCGGGCAGCTTCCCGGCGGTCGCGAGGACGCCTGGTATGAGAAGTGCCACAGTGAATACTATAAGGAGTATCCCAATGATAGTATTTATGGAACTTGTGTCAGAAAATGGCCCATTAGGGCTCTGTGCAAGCAACATACCGTATAGCATAACCATCACAGGTTTTTCGCCTGTGGATCTGTCCATCGCCTCGTATTAAAGGTGCAACAATGAAATCGAAAGTGTTGAGCTCGCTGCTCTTCTGGATTGTCGTGGCGATCGTCGCCGGCTTTCTGTGCAGTTTTTTCTTTCCTGACTGGCTCGCGCGCGTCTTCGTGACGTTCAATGGCCTGTTCTCGAACTTCCTGGGATTCTTCGTCCCAATCCTCATCTTCTCCCTGATCGCCCCCGCGATTGCGGGCCTGGGCAAGGGCGCGGGTAAGTGGTTGGGTATCACGGCCGGGGTCGCCTACGGATCCACGATCATTTCCGGCCTGATTGCCTGGGGTGTGGCTTCAGCACTCTACCCAACGTTGCTGGCTGGTACGCAGCTGCGTACAGATATCGACGACCCCTCCGAGGGCGGCCTGTCGCCGTTCTTCGAGGTGGAGATGCCTGCACCGTTTGAGGTGATGTCGGCGCTGCTGCTCGCGTTCGTGATTGGTATCGCGATGACCACGGTGAAGTCCCGCACGATGCACGAGGTGCTCAACGAGCTGCGTGACGTGATCATGAAGGTGGTCCAGAGCTTCGTCATTCCGTTGCTGCCGCTGTTCATTTTCGGTACGTTCCTGAACCTGGCTATGAACGAGAACTTCGGTTCGACGATGGCCGCGTTCGGCGTGGTGCTGCTGCTCTCGGTCGGCATGACGATCGTGATCGTGCTGGGCCAGTACTTGATCGCGGGTGCGGTGGCTGGTCAGAACCCGTTCACGGCGCTGAAGAACATGTTGTCGGCGTACTTCACGGCGCTGGGTACGTCGTCCTCCGCGGCGACGATTCCGGTCACCTACCAGTCCACCCTGAAGAACAAGGTGGACGAGAACGTGGCGGGCTTCATCGTGCCGCTGTGCGCGACGATTCACCTGTCTGGTTCGATGATGAAGATTACGCTCTACGCCCTGGCGATTGTGTTCATGGCGCAGCTGCCGATCACCGGTGGCGCTGTCGTCGGTTTCGTGCTGCTGCTTGGCATCATGATGATCGCTGCGCCGGGCGTGCCTGGTGGCGCGATCATGGCCGCGGTCGGCCTGCTGCAGGCGAACCTGGGCTTCGACGAGTCGATGATCTCCCTGATGATCGCCGCCTACATTGTGGTTGACTCCTTCGGCACCGCGGCGAACGTGACCGGTGACGGTGCGATCGCGATGATTGTGAACCGTTTCGCGAAGGGCAAGATCGTCACGCAGGATATGGAACGCGCCAAGGAGATTCAGGCGCAGGACGCCTAGTCGCTAGCGAGCCCCCGCCCGAGCGGTGCCGCGACGAGCAGCTGTACAAGAAACAGCGTGAGCGCCGGCACCAAAAAGAAGTAGGCGGGGATCCACACGGCAACTGAGGTCCACAGCGGCAGGGATGCCGCCGCCCCGATGCACAGGAGTGCGCCGAGGGTGCGTGGCAGTTGCTGGAACGTGAGGATCACGGAGCGCCCCAGGGTTTCGCCCAGGGGCGCTTTTTGCTGCTCTTCTGAGGTCGCCTGGAGGTCCAGCTGCGCCTGGAGCGCGAAGAACCACACGCTGATGCCGGCGATGATGAGGATGCCGGACAGGGTGAGCCCTTGCGTGAGGTTGAGGAGGTGGCCGTCGATACCCGCCTGGAAGATGACCCACTGTTGGTAGATGACGCCGAGGGCGATGGCGACGAGGACCCCCCACCACTGCGTGGAAGCGCCGCCGAATTTGCCGCCGCCGTAGCGGAACTCGCGGAGGTAGTGCAGCCCGTAGCGGGAGCCGCGGCCTTCGACCATGTATCCGGTGACGACGTTCGCGGCGCGGATCGCCATGCCGCCCGTCACGATGGGCAGGCTAGACAGCACGAAAAGCATGTTGACAATGACAATGTCCGCCATCAAGGTGAAGGCGGACATAAATCGGGAATCGGGATTGAAAAGGCTCACGCCAGAATGTTATCCCTTCACGGCGCCAGCTGCGACACCTTCCACGATGTGCTTCTGGGAAGACATGTAGAAGATGATGATCGGGACGATGGCGAGCACGAGCATTGCCATCATTGCGCCCATGTCGCGGTTGCCCTGGGATCCAACGAACTGCTGGATGACCACTGGGATGGTGCGGTATGGGGTGGACAGGCCGATGACGAGGTATGGCAGCAGGTAGTCGTTCCAGACCCACATTGCGTTGAGGATGGCGACGGTCACTGCGGTTGGCTTGAGCATCGGGAGGACGACGCGGAAGAACGTTTGCAGTGGGCTGCAGCCGTCGATGGTTGCTGCTTCTTCAATCTCGAGTGGGATTGACTTGACGAAGCCGGCGAACATGAAGACGGACAGGCCTGCACCGAAGCCGGTGTAGAGCACCACCATGCCGAGCGGGTTGGCCAGGCCGAGGCGGTCGGCGATGGTGACGGTTGGGAACATCACCATCTGGAACGGGATGACCATGGAGAACACGAACAGGTAGTACAGCGTGGACGTCCACCACGTTTTCACGCGGGTGATGTAGTAGGCCGTCATTGAGGAGAAGAAGACGATGGAGGCGACGGAGAGGATCGTGATGGTAAATGACCACACGATGGCCCACGCGAAACCTTCACCTTGGACGCCGGTGATGTAGTTTTCGAGTCCGGCCCACATGTCGCCGAGTGGGATGGCGAATGGGTTGTTGGAGATCGCGAACTTCTGCTTGAAGGAGTTCAGGAAGATGAACACGATGGGTCCGAGGAAGACCACGGTGAGGAACACCAGCACCGCGTAGATGAGTACTTTGGCTGGGCCGCTGACGCTCGCCTCGGAGGCGGTGACGGGTGCCTTTGCTTTGGTTGTCATGGGTTATGCCTCCACTTCCTTGCTGCGTGTTGCGCGCAGCTGGAACATTGCGATGACGACGACCACTACGACGAAGATGACGGCCTTTGCTTGGCCGACGCCCTCGACGTTGTTGCGCAGGAACATCGTGTTGACGATGTTCAGGGCGACCATTTCGGTGGATCCGCCTGGGGCACCGTTGGTGAGCGCGAGGTTCTGGTCGAAGAGTTTGAAGGTGTTGGACAGGGTCAGGAAGAGGCAGATGGTGATGGACGGCATGATCATTGGGATGGTCACGTGGCGGAGCATTTCCCACTTGGAGACGCCGTCGAGTTCTGCTGCTTCGATGAGCTCTGGTGGCACGTTCTGCAGGCCGGCGATGTAGATGATCATCATGTAGCCGACGAGCTGCCAGTTAATGAGGATGACCAGGCCAAGGTAGCCGTACTTCCAGTCGGAGACGATCGTCGTGCCGTATTGGGCGAGCACGGCGTTGATCATGGATTGCCATGTGTAGCCGAGGACGATGCCGCCGATGAGGTTCGGCATGAAGAATACGGTGCGGAAGAAGTTGGTGCCTTTGAGTTTCCGTGTCAGTGTCCAGGCGATTGCGAACGCGAAGACGTTGACGGTGATGATGGAAACGATGGAGACGAGGGCGGTGAATCCGAACGCTCGGACGAAGCCTTCTCGCGCTTGGAACGCTTGGACGTAGTTGTCGAATCCTACCCAGGTTGCGTCGGTGATGGTGTGGAAGCTGGTGAATGACAGCAGGAAACCAATGACGAATGGGGCAAGGAAGGCGATCAAGAACGCAAGCAGCGTCGGCAGTACGAAGATTGGGAAGTATTTCTTCAGTGATTGCTGCATTTGTGGTGCCTATCTGGGGAATAAAAAGCGCGGAGTGCGCTGTTCGCACACCCCGCGCTCTGGTTTACAACATGTTCAGTGCTTAGTTGGAGCCCTTTTCGGCCTTCCAGTCCTCGCTGAACTTAGCGACGACGTCTGCCCACTCCATGTTGCCGGATGCGTACTGGGCGAGGTTGCCGCCGAAGTCATCCTTGAACTGCTGGGATGGGAAGAACTGGAAGTCCCATGGCAGGGTGCTCAGCTCGGTGTTGGAGATGGCTTCCTGGACCTGGCGTGCCAGCGGGTCTGCTGGGACGTCGGTCTCCGTGTAGTTCTTGAACGGCGCGATGAAGCCGAGGTCCTCGATGACGTGCTTCTTGCCTGCCTCGGAGGTGAACAGCCAGTTCAGGAAGTCCTTGGTGGCCTGCTGGTCCTCTTCTGGAGCCTTGGCGTTGATGGCGAGGTAGTTCTCGGTGCCGACGTTGATGCCGGTCTTCTCCTCATCTGGGAGGCCCATGTACATCGGGAGGAACTTGATCTTGTCTTCCTTCACGACGTTGCCGTTCACGTCGGCGATCTGCGACCATGCCCAGTTACCGTTCTGGACGAAGGCTGCCTGGCCGAGTGCGAACTCTGCCATGGAGTCGGACACTGCCTTGGACGGTGCCAGGGTCGGCGCGACGGTGGAGTTGTTCAGGTACAGGTCAAAGAGGTTCTTGAACTCCTTGTTGTACTTGAAGGTGACGTCCTCTGCGTCGGTGGTGCCGAGGTCCTCGAACTCGAAGTGCATTGGGCCGTTGGCCAGGTGGGTCTGCCAGCGCCAGTCCTCACCGCTGGTGAGGGAGGTGGAGGCGAAGGTGCCGTCGATGCCGAGCTCGTCCTTCTTTGCCTGCATGTCTTCGGCGAGCTTCTTCAGGGATTCGAAGTTCTTGACTTCGTCCATGGAGGCGACTGCCGGGTTTGGCAGTGCGAAGTACTTGTCAGTGATTTCCTCGTTGTAGATGATGCCGAAGCCTTCAACCGCGAACGGGATGCCTCGGACGGTGCCGTCTTCCGCGGTGAGCGGGGTGACGTCCTCGTTGAGGTCCTGCGCGAGGGAGAAGTCGGACAGGTCTGCGGTGTAGTCCTTCCAGGTCTTGAAGCCGGTTGGGCCGTTCATCTGGAAGAGCGTCGGAGCGTCGGACTTGCCGACCTCGGTGCGCAGGGTCTGCTCGTAGTTGCCGGATGCCGCGGTGACGACCTTGACTGGGACGCCAGTTTCTGCGGTGTACTCTTCGGCGATTGCTTGGTAGGTCGCGTCCTGCTCAGGCTTGAAGTTGAGGAAGTAGACGTTCGGACCTTCGGTGTCGCCACCGCCGCCACAGGCGACGAGGGCGGATGCTGCCAGTGCTGCGACAGCGGTTGAGGCAAAAGCTCGCGTGAATTTCTTCATGGGCCATCCTTCATGTGTAGCCGTGCTCCTTGCCAGCGTTACCCGATGCGGTTCACGGCGCGTTATAAGGTACTACCTCAGCATAGTGACCATTTATGGAGCACGGCAAACATTATGGCCCGCGTCACATCTCCGGGGGTAATTTATAGACGATTGCTTCGTCCGGATGCCCCGGCAGCACATGATCGAAATAGGACTGCGCCGCCTCGGCCAAGGTGACGTAGCGTTGGTCGTTTTGGCTCATGAACCAGCGGTGATCCAGGATTTCGTGGAAAATCTGCGCGGGTTCGAGCTTCTCGCGCAGCTGCGGCGGGATGAGTTCCACGATGGGTTCGTAGTTCTTCACCATCCAGCGGTGCGCGACGGCTTCGAGGGGGAGCTTGCCGCCGTAGCGCACGGCGCGGTAGACCTCCATCTCGCCGAGGAGGCGCTGTGCCTGCCGGTCCTGCACCTCCAGCCCGGTGAGTCGCAGCAGCTTTTTCTGGTAGAAGCCTGTGGAGAACACGGCGGGCTCGATGATCACCCGGTAGGTGTCTTCCCCGTCGTGTTCGATCTCGACTTCGCCGACGTCGAAGCCCAGCTCATTAATCTTTGCGACGCGCCCAGCGATCGCCCCGAACGCATCACCTTCGACGATGAGCTCCCCTGTCATCAGGTCCCACAGTTCGTTGTAGGTGGAGGCGATATCGTTGCCAAGGGTGATCACGTCGACGTCCTCGCTGAGGTAGCCGCCTGCCTGCAGGTCCATCATCTCGCCGATGATGTTGACACGGGCGACGTCGACGTCGTAGAGGCGTCGTCCGTCGGAGATGGGGTCGTGGAATTCGCCGGTTTCGGCGTCGACGAGGTAGGCGGAGAACTGGTCGGCGTCGCGGCGGAACAGGGTGTTGGACAGTGAGACGTCGCCCCAGTAGAAGTGGAGCAGGTGCAGGCGCACCAGCAGCACCGCCAGGGCGCGCACTAGCTTGTTGATGGTGTCGACGGTGATGTCGCGGGAGAACACGTCGCGGTACGGGAGTGAGAACCGCAGGTGCTCTGTGACCAGGCAGGGGGTGAGTTCCTCTCCGTTTTCGTCGACGCGGTGCGTGATGACGGCCACGGGGACGACGCAGGGGGCGTCGAGCTCTTGGAGCCTCCGGAGCATGTTGTACTCGTGGTAGGCGACTTCCCCGCCGATTTCCTTGACTGCGAAAACTAGCCCGTCAGCTTCGATGAGGCGCACCGTGTGTCGCGAAATGCCGCGGGGCAGCGCCGCGAGGAGGTCGGAGGACCAGTCCTCGAGTGGCTGCGCCCACGGCATTTTCAGCAGTGTTGGTGCGTAGACGGGCGAGACAACGCTGAGTTTCTCGCGCAATGTATGTCCTTAGATCCGCTGGCCAGTTGCCTTGCTAAATACGTGGAGCCCACCGTCAACGATCTGGACGTGGACGACGTCGCCCTTCATCACGCCGGACAGCGGCGCGGTGCGCACCACGATCTGGCCGGAGGTTTCCTCCTCGAGGCCCTCTTCCTTCCAGCCGCCGCCTGCGAGGTGGCCGTACAGGTAGGAGTCGGAGCCGAGCTCCTCCACGAAGTCGATCTCGACCGGGATGGAGTGCTTCGCGGTCTCGTCGACGACCTGCAGGGACTCTGGGCGGAAGCCGAGGATGACCTGGCCGTCGTCTTCCACGGTGAGGTGGGAGATGTGCTCGTCGGAAAGCGGGATGGAGGCGCGGCCGAGCTTGGCCACCTTTTCGGTCAGGTCGACGTCGAAGGTAGACAGGTTCATGGCTGGGGAGCCGATGAAGCCTGCGACGAAGACGTTGTTCGGGTGATCGTAGAGCTCACGCGGGGTGCCGACCTGCTGCAGGACGCCGAAGTTCAGGACGGCGATGCGGTCGCCCATGGTGAGGGCTTCCGTCTGGTCGTGGGTGACGTACAGCGTGGTTACGCCCATGCGGCGCTGCAGGTTCGCGATCTGGGTACGGGTCTGCACACGCAGTTTCGCGTCCAGGTTGGACAGTGGCTCGTCCATAAGGAAGACCTGTGGCTTGCGCACGATGGCGCGGCCCATAGCCACGCGCTGGCGCTGACCACCGGACAGTGCCTTCGGCTTGCGGTCGAGGTACTGGGTCAGGTCAAGGGTCTTCGCGGCCTCTTCCACTCGCTTGTCGATCTCGGCCTTGTCCATGCCGGCGATCTTCAGCGCGAAGCCCATGTTCTCGCGCACGGTCATGTGCGGGTACAGGGCGTAGTTCTGGAAGACCATCGCGATGTCGCGGTCCTTCGGGCTGACGTGGGTGACGTCGCGGTCGCCGATGCGGATGTGGCCTTCGTTGGTGTCCTCGAGACCGGCGAGCATGCGCAGCGCGGTCGACTTACCGGAGCCGGACGGGCCGACGAGGACGAGGAACTCCCCGTCCGCGATTTCAAGGTTGAGTTTGTCGACACTCGGCGTGGTCGCACCCGGGTAGATGCGCGTTGCGTTGTCGTAAGTTACTGATGCCATGTGGTCCTCCATCGGCAGGTACGTGCCGAACGTTCCGTAGTGGGGATAAGGTACTCCCTTAACCTACCATCTGGAATCACAAGCCCATACTCGCTATGTCGCGAGTCACACTCCCGCTACCCCCGTTACATCCTCCCCCCGTACGGGGCTGAACTGCGTGACGTGTCCCCGTTTTTCAAACTTTTTTCTATTTGGAATACCCCAAGGTCAGCGCGAAATTAAGAGAAAGTTAAGAAACCTTCGTTGTCCCCTGTCTTTAAAGTTTAGGCCGATTTTCTCACGGGTATTCCCCTTTTCGCAGCTGGTTCCGTATAGTCCCAAGGAGAGAAATTCGAAGCAGAGACCCGGCACCTAGAACACGAGGTGCCGGGTTTTTCTTTGCCTTCTTAGAATTTTTTTAAGCCGCCGGGCCCTCGCCGTCCAGGATCCGCTGCGCGTCCTCGGTGCTCAGCTCGTATCCGTAGAACGTTGAGTAGAATTGTTGCGTCTCAGCAACCAGGTCGACGTCCTCAAACTTCTCCGGGTGGAACAGCTTCGCTGCCCACAGCAGCTGCAGCGCTTCCTCCGCCGAGTAGCGGCCCCAGTTCGACGTCCCCACCGGGTTCTTCACCACGTTGCCCTGCTTCACCGCAGGCACGTTCGCCAGTGCAGGATCATTCACCAGCTTATCGACGCCCAGCTGCGCCTCCATACCGCCCACGATGATGAAGTCCGGAGCGGCGTCGACAATGTCTTGCGGGGTGACGGTCGTGACGTCCACAACCTCCTCGATCACATTGCGAGCCCCCGTCGCTGCAATCCACTCCCCCACCAGGGAGTCCGGCCCGTCCGCCTGCGTGACGTCCTCCCCGCCAACGATATGCAGCACCTTCGGCTTCTTCTCCCCCGGCATGCCGCCCAGGCGGTCCGCGACCATCTTCAGGTTGCGCTCCATGTAGGTCACGTACTCGGTCGCCTTCTGGTCGGCCTCCTCGGTGCCCAGCGCGTTCGCCGTAATGCGCACGGACTTCATCAGCTGCTCAAAGTCATCAAAGTCGACCCTCGCCGCCGGGATCCCCTGCGCACGTGCCGCCTCGACCTGTTCCTTCGAGGAGGTTAGGAGCATTTCTGGGTTGATTTCCTTCAGCTCTTCGACGTTGAGGCGCGTCCCGGAGGCCGGCGTCGGCAGTTCCGTGACGTGCGGGTAGATCTTCGTCAGCCATGGCAGCCGCTTCGCTTCCTCAGTGGTGGCCACCAGGGTGTCCCCGCCACCAAGCATCAGCACAAACTGATTATTGACGTCCCACGTGTCCGCCAACCGGGTCACCTGCTTCGGCACCCGCACGTCTGTGCCGTCGATGTCTGTGAGCAGGCGGGTCGTGTCCTCCTGGGTTGTTTGGGTCGTCTCCTCGGCTGTGTTTTCGGCTGAGTTTTCTGCTGAGTTTTCGGCGGTACACCCGGTGACCAGCAGTGTTGCGGTCAACAACGTTGCGGCTACGGCGTGGTGACGCATAGGAAAGGACTCCTTCTTAGGGGTTGTGATTACGCCAGCAGTGTACCCACCGACACCCCCATGCCCGAACCCGCCCCTCCCCGCGCACCAAATTCCCTCACGCAGTCTCAACGACCTGGTCTTTTGCCGACGCCGCTTCCAAAATTCCGGGATTTGGTGTCGTATCTCGGCGTGCCAGTGCCAAAGGACGCAACCGATAACATATAGCACATTTATGACCTGCGGAAATGCGGAGGCCGGAATTCAAACATGCGTCTCTTGGCACTGAGGCCTCTGTGTACGCACCACATTCCCACCTGGCCGACCCCCGACCTGGGCTTTTGCCAACGGCGCTTCCCAAAATCCAGGAATTTGGTGTCAGTCCGTGCTTGGTGCGCACCACATTCCCACCTGGCCAACCCCCGACCTGGGCTTTTGCCAACGCCACTTCCCAAAATCCAGGAATTTGGTGCGGGGCCGGGGCCTGCCTGCAAGGGCCTCAAACATAAAAACGCAAAGAGTGAACCCCCTGCGCTCTCGCACTCGAAAATGGGGGGGTGTTGAGTGCTCAACCGGACTCGGGGGGGAATCCGTGGGCAGGAGGCTCATACGCGATTGTAGCGTGCCTTCTATAATTACACAACTCCTAGCATTGTCCCAGCTCAGGGGCTATAGGTGGATGACTTCTACGTTGTCCCAGTGTTCGGCAAGGTAGTTGGCGGCGACGATGCGGTGGCAGGTGCTCGGGTCGGCTTCGGAGCACAGTAGTACTACGTCGGAGAAGGTGTCGCGGTCGAGGTCGGCGGCGTGGCGTTCGTCGTACTCGGCGCGTAGTGCCGCGGCGAACTTGTCGAAGGGGATCTCGTTATGCCGGTAGGCGTGCATGAGCTCGTGGCTTGATGCGAGGGTCAGCTCGTGGAGGTAGGGCATGTCGAGGATGGTGCGCAGGAAGTATTCCAGGTCGTGCATTTTGGTGAACCCTGCGAGCTGGTTGGTGTTTGACCTGCGGATATCCACGACCCGCGAGATGTTGTTGTCTCGCAGGATCGTGAAGAACTCTTCGGCGCGTTTGTGGGAAAACCCTAGGGTATACAGCCTCATACGGCGTCCGCTACCGCCTTGGCGACGGCCGGTGCCACGCGGGGGTCGAGTGCTTGGGGGACGATGTTGTGGGCGGTGGGGGCGTCGATAAGTGAGGCGATGGCCTCGGAGGCGGCGAGCAGCATGGGGCGGGTGATGCGGGTGGCGCCGGCGTCGATGGCGCCGCGGAAGATGCCGGGGAACGCGAGGACGTTGTTGATCTGGTTGGGCATGTCCGAGCGCCCCGTTGCGACGACCCCTCCGTGCCTGCGCGCGACTTCCGGATCGATTTCCGGGGTGGGGTTGGCCAGCGAAAACAGGATCGGTGCCTCAGACATGAGGAGGACTTGCTCTTCGGTGATGTGGCCGCGCGAGAGGCCGATGAAGGTGTCGGCGTCGCGGAGGGCGTCGTCGACGGTGGTGTGGATGTTGCGGGGGTTGGTGCGCGCGGCGAGGGACTGTTTGATGGGGGTGAGGCCGACGCGGTCGGCGTGGATGGGGCCTTGGGAGTCGAGGACGATGATGTCGCGGATGCCGGCGTCGAGAAGCATGTCGACGCATGCGATGCCCGCAGCTCCGGCGCCGGAGATGACAACGCGCAGGTCGGTGAGGGTGCGGTCGAGGACGCGCGCGGCGTTGCGCAGTGCCGCATAGATGACGACGGCGGTGCCGTGCTGGTCGTCGTGCATGACGGGGATGGTGAGGCGTTCGTCGAGGCGCCGTTCGATCTCGAAGCAGCGCGGCGCGGCGATGTCTTCGAGGTTGATGGCGGCGAAGGATGGCGCGATGCGCACGACGGTGTCGACGATTTCGTCGACGTCGTGGGTGTCGAGGACGATCGGGAAGGAGTTCAGTCCAGCGAACTGCTGGAAGAGTTGGGCTTTGCCTTCCATGACGGGCAGTGATGCCTGAGGCCCGATGTCGCCGAGTCCGAGGACCGCGGTGCCGTCGGTGACGACGGCGACGGTGTTCCCTGCCCCCGTGTAGTGGCGTGCCTTGGCGGGTTCTTGCGCGATCGCCTCGCACACTTCCGCTACCCCCGGCGTGTAGCAGATGGCGAGGTCCCGCATGGTGTTCACCTCCATCCGTGATTGGATGGAGAGCTTGCCGCCCTCATGAGCTGCGAATATTTCGTCTGTCGTTGGCTGTCCCTGCACGATTTTCCTTTCATCATCCTAAAGATTGACCCCATAGTACAGCTGTGGTGCGCCCGGGTCTATGGGTTAACCCCGGTGTGTTTCACGTGAAACATGGGAAACGTGGCGGTGGACTAGACTAAGATGTCTTTAACTATGTTGTTTTTCACCCAAAAGGAGCGCAGTTGCGACGCGCAACTAAACTCGGAGCTGCAGCGCTAGCAGTAACGCTGGCGCTAGCGGGCGCCGCCGCTCCCAACGCTGCTGCGGACCTCAGCTCCGTGCGCTACACCGCCGGCGTCGTGGTGAACCAAGGCGACATTGTTGAGGTCGGTATCACGAAGTGCCAGGTTGGCTACGTCGATGCGGCGTCGAAAACGGTGTACGTCGCGCGCCACTGCTTCACCCAGAGCCCAGGAGAGGTCCTGTATAAGAACAGTCAAGCGGTGGGCTACAGCACTCGCGCCGGGCTTATCGACGCCCGCTTCAAAAACGACGACGTCATGGCCGTCAGGCTCTACGAGGATGTCATCGCAGGCCAGAACGTGTTTTCAGGCGATGCCGTCGTGGATTACGGCACCCTGGAGTCTGACATGAAGGTGTGCGCCAACTCGGTGAAGCAACGCAAGGTCGTCTGCGGGCATATCCAGGGCGCGGGCGACGGCGTGATCAAAGTCGAGGCCGACGAGACCCTTATCCAGGGTGACTCCGGCGGGCCCGCCTGGCTTGTCGATGACTCCGGCAACCCCGTCTCCTTCCTCGGCGTGATCTCGCAGACCAGCACTACCGAAACCCCGAACGGTAAGCCCTGGTACGAGTGGAAGATCACGTCCGTGACAAACAAGTCCTGCCGTGCCAGCACGGAAGTTCCCTCCTACACGCGCACGCAGCCCGAGTCGTGCGGCATCCACGACGACGCCCCTGGCCTCCTCGCCCCGGAAACCAGGACGCGCCCACCCGGCCAGCCCTGGATGAAGCGAGTGGCCAACGAGTTTGAGGTGTTGTCCTCGAAGATCAAGGCCGGGGAACCCCTGAGCCGACAGCAGGAGGACATGGTCTTGGGGCTTACGCTGTCGATCCTGATCGGCGTGAGTGGACTGGCCCTATACGCCGCGTACCTGGCGGGAGAGCCGATGGTCGCGCGGTTCGTGGATGGGCTCAAGCGCTAACCCGTCACTGAGCAACTCGATTGGAAGAAGGGTTGAATATGGAAAGTCCGCTGTGGGATGACTTCTGTGAGAACCAGGGGCTCACCGAGTTCGAAGATATTACAGACCTGAGTGCTTCTGGCGTGCTGAGAAACCTCATGATGCACAACACCTCGACAGAGGTGACGTTCGATTGCATGAAATACAGCGGAGGTACCACGGACGCCGAGGGCCCGTTCACTGATTTCACGGTGTACCGTGTGCACTCCTATCCCGCTCAGTCTGAGCACATCTACTTTCGCGACGGCGAGAAAATCGACCACACTGGTCCGGAAGTTCGCAACAATCAACTGATCCACCGAGCCCAACACACGTCAGGCTGTGGGTGGCCAACTGTGCTGTTGTACTACCAGGGATACCCTGAGTTTTGGGGACACAGTTTTAAGACACCACCGTACGCGCACTACCCACGCTCGTTTACCCGAGCAGGAAAACCACTGGAACAAGGCCGTTACATCAGAGTTGTGAGCTACTCCGACGAGGAGATGCAGGGGCTTCAAATGTGGAAGGAAGCCGTCATCGATACGGAATTTTCGATGGCGGTCCTCTTCGCTCGCCACTACGGATCCGAAATCGACGGAGTGTGGACCATGCTTCACATCGACGAGCGGCACGACCGCCGGTGGCCAGAACACAAAATAGCTGATTATCACTGGTCTTTCTAGAATCGTCACCAATGTCGACTCAACCGATCGGTTGACGCAATGTTCAACCTGTGGCGCGATTACTTTCTGCGTCCGCTCCAGCACCATTGATGGTGTCAATGGATTTCCCGCCCGTGTTGGCGGTTGTAGAAGGAGTGTGCAAGGTGCAGAAGTTGTACAGGGCAGCAGTGTTGTACTTGGTGCTTGGGTTGGGCGCGGGGTTGTTCTACCGCGAGTTCACCCGCGCGAATGATTTCCCGGAGGGCCAGTTCACGCAGCTTGGCGTGACGCACACCCACCTGCTGGTGCTTGGCTTCATCATGTCGTTGATCTTCTTGGCACTGGAGAAGCTGTTCCAGGTGTCGCGGTCCGGCAAGCTGTTCACGTGGTTCTTCTGGGTGTACAACGTCGGCGTGCTCATGACCTCGGGAATGATGGTCTGGCACGGCATCCTCACTGTGCAGGGCAAGGAGTCCACGGCGATGATCGCAGGCATCGCGGGCCTGGGTCACATCGCGATCACGGTTGCGCTTGGCCTGTTTATGGCGGCGCTCGGTCGCGCGCTCAAGACTGTTGAGCCAGAATCAGTAAGGCGCTAGTGATGAGCGAAGTAGAGGTCACCACGCCAACGCGTCGCGACTGGATCAGCCTCGCCGTCCTCTCGGTGGGGCTCGGGGTCATCGTTCTCGACGGCACGATCGTTGGCGTGGCGTTGCCGTCGATAATTACTGACCTCGGCCTGGACCTCACCCAGGCACAGTGGGTGAACAGCCTGTACGCGGTGTTGCTCGCCGCGTTGTTGCTGTCCACGGGCAAGATTGCGGATTCGTGGGGCCGCAAGCGCGCCTTCCTCGCGGGGCTCGGGGTATTCGTCGCGGGCAGCGTCCTCGCCGGCTTTTCGACGTCCGCCTCGACCCTCATTTCCGCCCGTGCAGTGCAAGCCGTGGGCGCGGCCCTCATCATGCCGTCAACTCTGTCGACGGTGAACGCGGTGTTCCGCGGGAAGTACCGCGCGGCCGCTTTCGGCGTGTGGGGCGCCGTGATCTCGGGCGCCGCCGCCGTCGGCCCCCTGGCCGGTGGCGCACTGACGCAGTGGGTGTCGTGGCACTGGATCTTCCTGGTCAACGTGCCAATCGGCGTGCTCGTCGCCATCGGAGCGGTGCTCACCGTCCGAGAGACCCGCAGCCCCGACAAGCTCCCCGGCATCGATGTCGACGGCGCCCAGCTCAGCGCCATCGCCTTCGGCACCCTCGTCTTCGCCATCATCGAGGCACCCGACCTTGGCTGGTGGACCCCCAAGGAACCCCTGACCGTGTTCGGCTGGACCTGGCCCACCACCGCCCCGGTCTCCCCCATCCCCGTCGCCCTAGCGATTTCCGCCGTGGCATTTGCGCTCTTCATCCGCTGGGAACAACACCGCAAGCGCGTGGAACGCTCCGCACTCCTGGACTTGGGCCTGTTCTCCTACTCCACCTTCTCCTGGGGCAACATCACCGCCGGCGCCGTCGCCATCGGCGAGTTCGCCATCATCTTCATCTTGCCGCTCTACCTCATTAATGCGCTGGGCCTGTCCGTCATGTCCGCCGGCCTAGTCCTGGCTGCGATGGCCGTCGGCGCGTTCCTCTCCGGCGCGGCCGCCCGCCATGTCGCCGCCCGCTTCGGCGCGCCGGGCACCGTCCTGATCGGCCTCGCCCTCGAGGTTGTGGGCGTCGTCATCCTCGCCCTTGTCATGGGCGCCGATACCAGCGGCTGGCTCATCGCCGCCCCACTCACCCTCTACGGCCTCGGCCTGGGCCTTGCGTCGGCGCAGCTCACCGGCACCGTGCTTCGGGATATTCCGGTACAGCGCTCCGGCCAAGGCTCCGCCACCCAAAGCACCGTCCGTCAGATCGGCTCCGCCCTGGGTACCGCGGTCTCCGGCTCCGTCTTCTCGATGGCCCTCGCCATCACCCTCCCCAAGACCCTCACGGCCGCCGGCATCACCGGCCCCCTTGCCGACGCCACCTCCTCCACCACCCGCCAATCCGCCGGCTCCGCCATCACCCAACTCCGCATGGAGGGCGCAGCCAGCGCATTCGGGGACCAAACCGCAGTCGTCGTGCAGGCCCTCAGCGAGGGCATGACCGACGCCGCCCGCTGGTCCCTCCTCGCCGCCACCGCCTTCCTGGCCCTCGGGTTCGTCGGCGCGCTGCAGGTGCGGAGGGCGGCCAAGGCCGGGGCGTAGGGCCCTGCCACGTCCCCTGTCCTCACAAAGTTCTCGCGCAATCGATAGTTTTCGCAAGCTTACCCTTATTATGAGGTTCGTCTCTTTTTGAAAGTTTAGTTCAATTCATCGCAATAGTCTGCTATCTTGAAAGGGAACTGAACCTCAGTAAAATACCGACTCGCTTTCGGTATTGAATGCTCCAGCCGGTGTCCAACAGGACGCCGGCTTTTTCTTTCAAAGGAAAATATTGTGAAGAAATACAACATCGGTATTGACGTTGGTACCCACTCTGTTGGCTTTGCCGCAATTGAACTCGACGAGCAAGGCATTCCCTGCAACATCCTGAGCGCGATGTCACTCATTCATGACTCTGGAGTGGATCCGGATTCCAATAAATCAGGTATTACGCGACTTGCCGTTTCCGGTGTAGCCCGGCGTACCCGTCGCCTCTACCATCGCCGAAAGAAGCGTTCCATTCGTCTGGACAAGTTTCTTGCATCACTCGGCTGGCCGGTCGTCCCATTTGAGGAATACACAGACCCTTTCTTGCCTTGGACAGCTCGAGCCCAACTCGCAACGCGCTACATTGAGACCAAAGAAGTGCGGGAGGAAAAGCTCTCTATTGCGATTCGGCATATTGCCAATCATCGTGGATGGCGAAACCCGTACTCGAAAGTGTCGTCGCTCTATGCGCCAAAAGGGCCAAGCGACAACTTTGAAGAGATTCGCGCACAGCTTTCCCAGAAGTTGCACGTTGATATCCTAAGCGACCTCACCGTCGGCCAGTTGATCTCATTTGCCAAAGTCGGTGAAGATCGTTTGCGTGGCGGAGGAAAGCTCAAAGACAAAAAGAAGGCTCCTGAGGATGTCAAACAAGCAGTGATCTCTGCACGTCTCCACCAAAGTGATCTTGCTCGTGAGATCAACAAGATCTGCGAGGTGCAGCGTATCGACGACTCCCTTCGGAAACAACTGATCGATTATGTTTTCGCTGCCGAGTCCCCGAAAGGCGCACAAGCAGGAAGAGCAGGTAAAGATCCTCTTCAGCCACACCTTGTCCGGGCACTGAAAGCATCCGACGCATTCCAGCGTTACCGGATTGCTGCGCTAATCGGAAATCTCAGAATTCGGACGGGAGAAGAAAAACACCCGCTTGACGTGACACAGCGTCAGCTCGTGTTTGACTATCTTCTCAATCTTCCGCCGTCGACGGTGCCTTCCTGGGTGTCTGTCGCGGAAGTGCTCAATATTGACCGTGGAAGGCTCGTTGGCACTGCGACAATGACTGATGATGGCGAACGTGCTGGAGCACGGCCACCGGTTAATGACACGGATCGACTCTTGTCCTCTACCTCTGTGAAGCCCCTCAAACTTTGGTGGAAATCGGCTGCTCAGGATCAACGTGCTGCTATGATCAAAGCCCTTTCAAACGCTGAAGTTGATGACTGGGATTCTGAGGCAGGCGCCTTCGTGCAAGCGTTTTTCACCACACTGTCCGAAGAGGACCAGGAAAAGCTTGACAGTGTTCACCTGCCGATTGGTCGCGCAGCCTACAGCGAGGATACGCTGTGCCGCCTTACAGAGCGCATGCTGCAAGACGGAGTGGACCTTTACGAAGCACGGCGACTTGAATTCAACGTTCCTGCTGACTGGACTCCACCAGCACCAGAAGTCGGTGAACCCGTTGGTAATCCCGCGGTGGACAGAGTTCTCAAAGCCGTCGCGCGGTGGATTGCAGCTGCCGAACGCGAGTGGGGCGCCCCTCAACGGATTGTGATCGAACATGTCCGAAGCGGCTTCATGAGTGCGGCTAAGGCCCGAGAGTTAGAGCGCGAGAATGAAAAGCGTCACAAGCAGAATCAGGAAATTGTCCAGGCAATGCATAAGAAGCTTGGCATTGAGAACGCTGTACGTCGTGAAGATATCTGGCGTTTCCAGTCCGTACAGCGGCAAAACTGCTGCTGCGCCTATTGCGGTAAAACAATCACATACTTCACCGCAGAGATGGACCACATCGTTCCGCAAGCCGGGCCTGGTTCGTCGAATGTACGAGAGAATCTCGTGGCAGTCTGCCACCAATGCAATCTGGCAAAGGGGAATATTCCTTTTGCAACGTGGGCAAGCAAGTGCGGTATCCCTGGAGTGAGCCTAGAAGAGGCACTAGAAAGAACCCGTCACTGGAATGAGGACTCAGGTCTTTCCAGAGCTCAGTTCAAAAAGTTCGTATCAGCTGTTCAAACGCGTCTTCGTCGAACAAGCTTTGACGAACCTTTGGATAACCGATCGCTGGAGTCAGTTGCATGGATGGCAAACGAATTACGAGCTCGACTCGCACAGGCAACGAGACAGCATGGCACGCGTGTTCATGTTTACCGGGGTGAGTTGACGCATGAAGCACGTTTTGCATCTGGCATTTCTGGCAAGCTGCGGTTTATCGACGGGGCCGGCAAATCCCGTCTCGATCGCCGCCACCATGCGATTGATGCTGCCGTGGTCAGTATGACAACCCCGTACGTCGCAGAGGTGTTGGCATTGCGCAGAAACAAGAAACGTGCTCAGTACTTGGCTAAACAACCTCTTCAGTGGAAAGAGTATGAGGGTGATGATACTGCGCATCAGATTGAGTGGCGGAAGTGGAAAACTCGCATGTATAAGCTTTCCGAACTTCTGGAGTCAGCGCTTCTCAATGATCAAATTGCAGTTACTTCCAATCTTCGTCTCCGCCAAGGAAACGGTCGAGCTCACGAGGACACCATTGGTGCACTCGACAAGTTACGGGTGGGTGACGCGCTCACACCAGGGCAGATTGACCGAGCAGCGACGGAAGCACTTTGGTGCGCCCTGACGTATCACCCAGATTACGATGAGAAAGAAGGGCTCCCAGCTGATCAAAATAGAAAGATTCGCGTTCACGGAACACATCTCGACGCAAGTGATACTATCGAGTTCTTCCCCGGCAAGGATGGTGCGGTCAAGGTTCGTGGCGGTTTTGCCAAGCTGAGTCGTTTTCACCATGCGCGTATTTACCGAATCACGACAGGTAAGAAACCGGTGTACGCAATGTTGCGTGTGTACGACCACGATCTGGTTCGGCACCGGAACACCGATGTTTTTTCGGTAGAACTACCGCCACAGAGCATCTCGATGAGGCAGGTTGAACCGAAACTCCGGAAAGCGCTGCAGGAAGGTACAGCGGAATACCTCGGCTGGTTAACCGAGAATGACGAGCTTGTGATCGATGTTTCAGGGTTTAAGACTGGCCAAATCAATACGCTGCGACAAACATACGGCGATATCTCACGCTGGCGTGTCGATGGATTTGCTGACTTGTCCAAAATTCGCCTTCGCCCACTAATGATGTCAGCGGAAGGGCTACGTGAGGATTCCCCGAACGATGTGAAAAAACTGATCGATCGTCCTGGGTGGCGACCATCGGTCAACGTCTTGTTCTCCTCGGGAGCGGTTTCCGTTATTCGCAGAAACACCCTCGGGCAAGAGCGTTGGTTCTCCAAGAGCCATCTTCCAGTTTGCTGGAAAGTCGAGAATGAGTAATGAATCCCGGCTGGAGGGTGATTGACTGCACACAGTTGGTCGGTTCTCTGCGGTATGAGCGCGGTCAACTGGTTGTAATAAGCAGTCAAACCGATACAACCACGAAGCTGCCGATAGCTCAGCTAGCGGTAGTTCTCGTGGGCGTGCAGGTGTCAATCTCCGGAGCAGTCTTAGCAAAACTCGGCGAATATGATGTTGCCTTGCTGATCTGTGACTGGAGGAATGTCCCGGTCGCAGGCGCCTATCCTTGGTCAACACATACCCGCATTGGGGCCCGGACCAATGCACAAGCGAGTATGTCGAAACCAGCAAGGAAGCGAGCATGGGCGGCAATTATTAAGGCAAAAATCGCTGGTCAGATAGTTACCGCACTTGCGTTGACCGGGCAGGTCGATACCAAACTCGCTGGTTATCCAGCGTTAGTTCTTTCTGGTGATACTACGAACATAGAAGCGCAAGCTGCACGTCATTACTGGGCTTCTATCTCAGAGCAAGAGTTTTCGCGCCTTCCAGGTTCCGGCGTAGACTTTCTCAATTCTGCATTGGACTACGGCTATACCGTGCTACGTGGAATCGGAATTCGTGCTGTCTGTGCGGCTGGTCTTAGTGGTGCTTTAGGTGTTTTCCATCGTGGTAGAAGTAACAGCTTTGCTCTCGTCGATGACCTCATGGAACCATTCCGTCCTTTCGTTGACTATTCGGTGTTCGGCGAACTAGATACTGCAAAGGATTTTGGCGCTTTGCACAAGCAACATCTCGTCGAGTACATCAAGGCAGCGCCATTCGCTGCCAATGGTGAGACCGTTTCCACTGTATTTGAGTCGTTCGCGCAGTCATTTGGCCTTTACGCGGAGGGAAACATCACTGATCTTGCTGTCCCACAGTGGAAAGGACCAGCTGATGCCAGCGACGGGAAGTGAACCCATGTGGTGCGTAGTGATGTTTGACCTTCCAGTAAAGACTGCCAATCAGCGACGTGAGGCGACCAGGTTTCGAAATGACTTGCTTGATTTAGGCTTCTGCAGAGCACAATACAGCGTCTACGTGCAGTATTTTCCGTTAGCTTCAAGGATTTCGTCTACTGTCAAAGCTTTAAAGCTGGGTCTTCCTGTTGGTGGCGACATTCGGATCATGTCAGTGACGGATCACCAGTGGTCGAAAACTATTCGTTTTTCTAATGCTAAGGAGAGTACCCCCGAGGAACAGCCGTCTCAACTGACAATTTTTTAACGCAGGCATGCGAAAAACACCCTGTTCAGACGCCCTTTTTTGAGGGACCTGAAGTCTATCAGGGTGTTTGGGAACTGAACCCCAGCAGACTTGGGCGGACATCGTCGGTCACCCGAAGTCTATCAGGGTGTTTGGGAACTGAACCCCAGCGTTCGATGACTTCATGGGTGATGTCGCCGAAGTCTATCAGGGTGTTTGGGAACTGAACCCCAGCCGGAAAAGGCGCGGGCTGCTGCCGAAGAGAAGTCTATCAGGGTGTTTGGGAACTGAACCCCAGCTCGACGCACACAAGGAAACAATGTGGTTGAAGTCTATCAGGGTGTTTGGGAACTGAACCCCAGCTGCCTTCGCGGTCCTTGAACTGCGGGTCGAAGTCTATCAGGGTGTTTGGGAACTGAACCCCAGCTCATCCTTGTACTTGCGCGCTGTTGCGGGAAGTCTATCAGGGTGTTTGGGAACTGAACCCCAGCCTAGCCAGCGGCGCGCTGCGCGCCGGCAGAAGTCTATCAGGGTGTTTGGGAACTGAACCCCAGCGTTTATTCGAGGTGGTCATTACCACACCGAAGTCTATCAGGGTGTTTGGGAACTGAACCCCAGCAGATATACGAGCGCACGCCCACATTTTCGAAGTCTATCAGGGTGTTTGGGAACTGAACCCCAGCTCTCGCCCGGGCCGATGGTGCCCTTTCCGAAGTCTATCAGGGTGTTTGGGAACTGAACCCCAGCGGGGTAGTCAACACCACCCCCGCCGAACGAAGTCTATCAGGGTGTTTGGGAACTGAACCCCAGCTACTACGATGGCGAGATGGCACTGAAGAGAAGTCTATCAGGGTGTTTGGGAACTGAACCCCAGCTGGTCCGGACGGCTGTCCATTTCTTACAGAAGTCTATCAGGGTGTTTGGGAACTGAACCCCAGCACTGGTACCGATATGGGTTACGCCCTTAGAAGTCTATCAGGGTGTTTGGGAACTGAACCCCAGCGGGCTGCGCTCCACACATCGGCGGGGATGAAGTCTATCAGGGTGTTTGGGAACTGAACCCCAGCCATCGCAGCGACCGCAGCTGTCATCTCGGAAGTCTATCAGGGTGTTTGGGAACTGAACCCCAGCCTGGCATGCTCGACAAGTGGTCGGATGCGAAGTCTATCAGGGTGTTTGGGAACTGAACCCCAGCGGAAAGTGTGTCAAGCGGGCGCTTGACGGAAGTCTATCAGGGTGTTTGGGAACTGAACCCCAGCTCGGTGATGATCAGGCAGTCGCCGGTACGAAGTCTATCAGGGTGTTTGGGAACTGAACCCCAGCATCGCCTTTTCCATCCTCGCCGGGGTGGAGAAGTCTATCAGGGTGTTTGGGAACTGAACCCCAGCTCCACCACATTGAAGCGGTCTTGGAGGTGAAGTCTATCAGGGTGTTTGGGAACTGAACCCCAGCCCGAGCGGGCCTGGTAGTCAATGGGTTGGAAGTCTATCAGGGTGTTTGGGAACTGAACCCCAGCCGCGTGCGATAACCACGTCATGAGCATTGAAGTCTATCAGGGTGTTTGGGAACTGAACCCCAGCAATTGGCCAGGCGGAAACTCTCCACGACGAAGTCTATCAGGGTGTTTGGGAACTGAACCCCAGCCTTTCGGTATCGCTAGCGCTCTACCTCTGAAGTCTATCAGGGTGTTTGGGAACTGAACCCCAGCATTTAGTCCACGCCGAGCGCTCCGATTTGAAGTCTATCAGGGTGTTTGGGAACTGAACCCCAGCAGTCTGCCTGTAACAATGCCTTTGCCATGAAGTCTATCAGGGTGTTTGGGAACTGAACCCCAGCCTTGAACTCGATTGCCACGCAGACGGGCGAAGTCTATCAGGGTGTTTGGGAACTGAACCCCAGCGCGCAATACCAAGTTCACCGGCTGCTGAGAAGTCTATCAGGGTGTTTGGGAACTGAACCCCAGCGATCTTCCGTTTCTTCAATCATTGAAGAGAAGTCTATCAGGGTGTTTGGGAACTGAACCCCAGCATCGCCTTTTCCATCCTCGCCGGGGTGGAGAAGTCTATCAGGGTGTTTGGGAACTGAACCCCAGCATGCGGGTGTCGTGGAAATGTCGTGCCGGAAGTCTATCAGGGTGTTTGGGAACTGAACCCCAGCGTACGCGTGGGTGCTCGTGGTCGTGGCCGAAGTCTATCAGGGTGTTTGGGAACTGAACCCCAGCGTGCCGGTGACGGGTCGGAGCGGTATATGAAGTCTATCAGGGTGTTTGGGAACTGAACCCCAGCCAAGCCGCCTCGCCGCCGGTTGGGACTTGAAGTCTATCAGGGTGTTTGGGAACTGAACCCCAGCGTGGTGCAGCATGACAACGTCGGCCGATGAAGTCTATCAGGGTGTTTGGGAACTGAACCCCAGCGCGCAATACCAAGTTCACCGGCTGCTGAGAAGTCTATCAGGGTGTTTGGGAACTGAACCCCAGCCGCCGGGCGCTCGATGTGGCGCTCGAGCGAAGTCTATCAGGGTGTTTGGGAACTGAACCCCAGCCGTGGTCATGTCGGCGGGGGCAACGGGGGAAGTCTATCAGGGTGTTTGGGAACTGAACCCCAGCGTCGCGAAAGTCACGCGCTCGAATGATTGGAAGTCTATCAGGGTGTTTGGGAACTGAACCCCAGCGATGTGTTCAGCGGAGCTGACGTTGACGGAAGTCTATCAGGGTGTTTGGGAACTGAACCCCAGCTGGTTTTGCCGTCTGATTGCTTCAGGATGAAGTCTATCAGGGTGTTTGGGAACTGAACCCCAGCCGCGTTCGCTGATGGTGGCATCATGTCGGAAGTCTATCAGGGTGTTTGGGAACTGAACCCCAGCCTGTGGGAATCCCTACCCGACTGGCAACGAAGTCTATCAGGGTGTTTGGGAACTGAACCCCAGCAGTTGCAGGAGGCGGGCAAGCTGGACAGGAAGTCTATCAGGGTGTTTGGGAACTGAACCCCAGCATTGTTGACACGCCTGGTGACCAAGACCGGAAGTCTATCAGGGTGGTTAGAAACTGAACCCCAGCCCGCGCCCGCGGGGATGAGCCGATGAGGGCCAGTTTAACAGGCTTTTCAGCACCACCGCCCCACCCCCAACCAAAACAGCCCGCGCCGTACCGTAGTACCGCGCGGGCTGCCCCACCATGGGCCCCACCAGGCCCTTTAGGTTCGGGCCCCACCAGACCCGAAAGGAGGTCGTCACGCTGTTGCTGTCATCAGAGACTAGCAATGTGACAGGCAATGGTGACTGACCGCATTCCATGGTACCCGGTTGGCGCGGTGGGGGCGAAGTGGGCGTCGGAAAGCGAAAAGTGGGGCGCAAGCAAAAACGCAATTCTGTTCACAAAATCTCGAGCAAACTCATCATCACTACCTGTCCCCCTCCAAAAATGACGTCTACAATCAAACTTTCCAATTCCACGATCTGTAAAGGACCGCCCATGGATCTCGTAAGGCTCCTGCGCAGGCACGCGCGCCCATACCGCGGCGCGATTCTCGCGGTGGTGTTGCTGCAGGCAATCACGACTGCGGCGACGCTCTACCTGCCCAGCCTGAACGCAAAAATTATCGACGAAGGCGTCTCCCAAGGTGACGTCCCCTTCATCTGGCGTACCGGCGGCGTGATGTTGGCCGTGGCGTTTGTGCAGGTGATCGCGGCGTGTGCGGCCGTCTGGTTCGGCTCGAGGGCCTCGATGGGCACGGGCCGCGATATCCGCGAGGAAGTGTTTGGTCGGGTGTCGCGGTTCTCGGCGGAGGACATGTCGCACTTCGGATCGGCGACGCTGATTACGCGCGGGACGAATGACGTGCAGCAGGTCCAGCAGGTGTTCTTGATGTTCTTGAACTTTATGGTTGCGGTGCCGATCATGATGGTCGGCGGCGTGGTCATGGCGGTTCGGGAGGATCCGGGCATGAGTTGGCTGGTCGCGGTTTCTGTCGTTGTGTTGGCGGTGGTCGTGGCGGTGCTGATCGGCCTCCTCCTACCGTTGTTCCGCTCGATGCAGTCGAAGATTGACCGTATTAATGGCGTGCTGCGCGAGCAGATCGCGGGCGTGCGCGTGGTGCGTGCGTTTACGCGGGAGGAGTTCGAGTCCGAGCGTTTCGACGCCGCCAACGCCGACCTCACGCGGTTGAGTCTGAGGATCGGCAATTTGTTTGTGATGATGTTCCCGGTGATCATGCTGATCCTGAACCTGGCGACGGCGGCGGTCCTCTGGTTCGGCGGCCACCGTGTGGACGCGGGTGAGGTGCAGGTCGGGTCGTTGACGGCGTTCTTGCAGTACCTCCTACAAATCCTCGCCGCGGTGATGATGGGCGCGTTCATGGCGATGATGCTGCCGCGCGCCCTGGTGTGCGCCACCCGTATCACGGAGGTGTTGAAGCACGAGCCGTCGCTGATCGAGCCACCGGCCAGCGCAGCCGCCCCGACAAACAGCACCGTCACCTTCGAGGACGTGACCTTCACGTACCCGGGCGCGGAGGAGCCGGTGCTGGACGGCATTTCCTTCCAAGCCAACCCTGGCGAAACAACCGCGATTATCGGTTCGACGGGTTCGGGCAAGTCGACGTTGTTGGGGTTGATTCCGCGCCTGTACGCGCCGACGGGCGGTCGGGTGCTGGTTGGTGGTCGGGATGTGGCGTCGTTACGCCGTGCACAGCTGGTGGGCGCGGTGGCGATGGTGCCGCAGAAGCCGTATTTGTTCTCGGGGACGGTGGCGTCGAATTTGCGTGTGGCCAGCCCGGATGCGACGGATGAGCAGCTGTGGCGGGCGCTCGAGATCGCGCAGGCCACCTTCGTGGATGACCTCGAGATGCCGATTTCCCAGGGCGGCACGAACGTGTCCGGCGGGCAGCGCCAGCGCCTGTGCATTGCGCGCGCGATTGTGGAGCGGCGCGGCGTCCTCCTCTTCGACGACTCTTTCTCCGCCCTCGACATGACCACGGACGCGCGGCTGCGCGCAGCGCTGGCCGAGCACGTCGCGGACGCGACGGTGATCGTGGTGGCGCAGCGTGTCAGCTCGATCCAGAACGCGGACCAGATCCTGGTTCTCGACGCCGGCCGTATCGTTGCCCGCGGCACCCACGATGAGCTGCTGCAGTCCTCGCCGACGTATCAGGAAATTGTCCGTTCCCAGCAGACTGTGGAGGCAAAATAATGGCCGCGCACCAAAGCAAGGACCACGTCGAGTTGACCGACGAGGAAATCCAGAAGCTCGAGGGTTCCATGGACGGCCACTTCGGCGGCGCCCCGCGCTCCGCGAAGAACTTCTGGCCGTCCGCGAAGCGCCTGGTCGGCCTGCTGGCCCCGCACAAGGCGATGTTTGCCCTGGTGGTGGCGCTGGTGTGCGTGTCCGTCGGGCTGAATGTGTACGCCCCGCGCGTGATGGGCCACGCGATGGACGTCATCTTTTCGGGCGCGATCGGCGCCCACTTGCCGGCCGGCGCCACCCAGGAGCAGGTGATTGAGGGCCTGCGCGCAAACGGCCAGGACACCTTCGCGGACATGCTGTCCGGGATGGATGTGACCCCTGGTGTGGGCGTCGATTTCTCGCGCCTCGGCGAGCTGATCCTGGCGGTGCTGGCGCTCTACGTCGGCGCGAGCCTCCTGATGTGGCTGGAGGGTTTCCTGCTGAACCGCATGGTCATGCGCGAGATTTACCACCTGCGCGCCCAGGTGGAGGCGAAGCTGAACCGGGTGCCGCTGAGCTACTTCGACCGCGGCCAGCGCGGCGATATCCTGTCGCGCACCACGAACGACGTCGATAATGTGCAGCAGACGTTGCAGCAGGCGCTGTCGCAGGCGTTGCAGTCGGTGTTGATGGTGTTGGGCATCATGGCGATGATGTTTACGGTGTCGTGGCAGCTCACCCTCCTCGCCCTCGTCTCGATTCCGCTGACGGGCCTGGTGGTTGGGGTGATCGGCAAGCGGTCGCAGCGTCACTTCAAGCAGCAGTGGCGCGCAACGGGCCAGCTCAACGGGCACATCGAGGAGTCCTTCTCCGGCCACGAGGTGATCACGCTCTTCGGCCGCCAGGACGCCTCTCAAGAACTTTTCGACGCCCGCAACCACGACCTCTACACCGCCTCCGCCTCCGCGCAGTTCCTTTCCGGGCTCATGATGCCGATCATGCAGTTCATTTCCTACCTCTCCTACGTCCTCATCGCGGTCTTCGGCGGCCTGAAAGTCGCCAACGGTTCGCTCACGCTCGGCGCGGCGACGGCGTTCATCCAGTATTCGCGCCAGTTCAACCAGCCGCTCGGGGAGCTCGGCGGCATGGCCCAGATGGTGCAAAGCGGCGTCGCCTCCGCCGAGCGCGTCTTCGAATTCCTCGACGCCCCCGAGGAGCCCCGCGAGTCACACCCCACCCCCACACGCGCCTCCGGGCACGTCCAATTTATCGACGTCCACTTCTCCTACACCGACACTCCCCTCATCCAGGACCTCAACCTCGAGGTACAACCGGGCCAGAAAGTCGCCATCGTCGGGCCGACCGGAGCCGGCAAAACCACCCTGGTCAACCTGTTGATGCGCTTCTACGACATCGACTCCGGCCAGATTCTCCTTGATGGCGTCGATACGCAGTCGATGTCGCGCCAGGACCTGCGCAGCCAGGTCGGCATGGTGCTTCAGGACGCCACCCTCTTCGAAGGCACCATCCTGGAAAACATCCGCTACGGCCGCCTCGACGCCACCGACGAGGACGTCATCGCCGCCGCCAAAGCCACCCTTGTCGACCGCTTCGTGCACACCCTCCCCGACGGCTACCACACCGTCATCGACCAGGACGGCGGCGCCCTCTCCGCCGGCGAACGCCAGCTGATCACCATTGCGCGCGCCTTCGTATCGAAGCCGTCCCTGCTCATCCTCGACGAAGCCACCTCCAGCGTCGACACCCGCACCGAGCTGATGGTGCAGCACGCCATGGCCGCCCTCCAAGCCGACCGCACCAGCTTCGTCATCGCCCACCGGCTCTCCACCATCCGCGACGCCGACCTCATCCTGGTCATGCAGGACGGCCACATCGTCGAGCAAGGCGATCACGCCTCTCTCCTCGCCCGCCGCGGCGCCTACTGGGAGCTCAACCAGGCCGGCTTCTCCGAGGATTAAGCCCCTCGGTGGGTCCGCTGAGGCCCCTCGGAGGCCCCGCGCGCACCACATTCCCTCCCTGTCCCCCGCCGACCTGGGCTTTTCCAAACCCGGCTGCCGGAAAACCAGGAATCT
>NZ_JASOZC010000043.1:0-290 GCF_030228725.1 Corynebacterium sp. UMB10321
GCTTGTTCATCTTTTCGTTTTCTCCGTTCTGTCTGTCATCTGCGTTGTGTGATTATATCGCGTACCACTTTTCGACTGTTTTACCGCCGGTATTCTGCCGTCTGACGCTTTGACGGGTATTTCTGCCTGACAATACTGTCACTGCCAAAAAACTGCCGTGTCTTTGTCGGTAATTCGAACTTGCTGACAGGACAGGATGTGTAATTGTTATACCGCGCATGCATGCACGCTATTACAATTACCCTGGTCAGGGCTTTGCCCCGACACCCATGTCAGATACGGAGCCATGT
>NZ_JASOZC010000044.1:0-289 GCF_030228725.1 Corynebacterium sp. UMB10321
TTCTTTTCGTTGCAATGGTGAATGGAATTGTTTCCTTAACTTCTTTTTCTACTTTCTCATTATTCGTGTATAGGAATGCAAGGGATTTCTGTGTGTTGATTTTATATCCTGCAACTTTACTATATTCATTGATTAGCTCTAGTAATTTTCTGGTGGAGTCTTTAGGGTTTTCCATGTAGAGGATCATGTCATCTGCAAACAGTGAGAGTTTTACTTCTTCTTTTCCAATTTGGATTCCTTTTATTTCTTTTTCTGCTCTGATTGCTGTGGCCAAAACTATGTTGACTAG
>NZ_JASOZC010000045.1:0-288 GCF_030228725.1 Corynebacterium sp. UMB10321
CTTGCCTGGAAAATCTCATGGTAGGCTGCAGTCCATGGGGTCGCTAAGACTCAGGCACGACTGAGCGACTTCACTTTCACTTTTCACTTTCATGCATTGGAGAAGGAAATGGCAACCCACTCCAGTGTTCTTGCCTGGAGAATCCCAGGGACGGGGGAGCCTGGTGGGCTGCCGTCTATGGGGTCGCACAGAGTCGGACACGACTGAAGCGACTTAGCAGCAGCAGCAGCAGGAGCTTATCAGAACTAAGCACTTCATATTGGTTGTTAACATTTAAATTTCCCACAA
>NZ_JASOZC010000046.1:0-286 GCF_030228725.1 Corynebacterium sp. UMB10321
TCAGTAATACGTTCATGCAGTTGTCGATAAAAGGAAGTGCAGAATGCATGAATCTGTTGCCCGTAGATGTTTCCTTCTGTCGAATGGAGTATGAAGTGGACTGCCAGCAGACGCGGCCAGTGGTCAACAGCATGTTGAATAAAACGCCGGATGTCTCCCGGCTCTGAAATTAAGGCTTCGGTTATTTGCACGAAATACTACTCCTTCAGACTCTGTTAAGTTTTGTTTGTTAAATCGGTGCAGACCTGCAGGAAAGCACGCAAGCACCGGCACAGTACGATATAAA
>NZ_JASOZC010000047.1:0-275 GCF_030228725.1 Corynebacterium sp. UMB10321
GTGATTTCCCCTGGGGGCCCACGTGATTTCCCCGTGGGGCCCACGTGATTTCCCCTGGGGGCCCACGTGATTTCCCCGTGGGGCCCACGTGATTTCCCCGTGGGGCCCACGTGATTTCCCCGTGGGGCCCACGTGATTTCCGGGTGGGGCCCACGTGATTTCCCCGTGGGGCCCACGTGATTTCCCCTGGGGGCCCACGTGATTTCCCCTGGGGGCCCACGTGATTTCCCCGTGGGGCCCACGTGATTTCCCCTGGGGGCCCACGTGATTTCCCC
>NZ_JASOZC010000048.1:0-275 GCF_030228725.1 Corynebacterium sp. UMB10321
AGCCAGTAAATGAGTTTTAACAAATTCATTTACTGGCTTCTTTATTTACAATACTCCGTATTGTTGGCTCGCTTTCTTAGGGGACAGCTTCAGCCTGTAGTCTTCAGCTTGTCCTGTTTCCTCAAGAGTCTCGCCAAAATACTTTGTATTTATATGTAATTTTACATTGTAATACTTTAAAAAAATAAAGCACTTTCGTATAATTTAATAAACATCACTAAACTAAATTAACGAGGTGCCTTATATATAAAAATTATAACATGACTCAACTTACT
>NZ_JASOZC010000049.1:0-273 GCF_030228725.1 Corynebacterium sp. UMB10321
TGCACCGGGAAAATCGCGACGATTTAGTGTTTTCACAATGGGTTCCCTTCTGATTAGTCATACAACCTGTTTGAATTGGTACGACAGGTTAGCAAACTTTAATACGCCGAACCCCTGTTTTGATCAACTCCTGATGATTAATGAGCAGTTTTATGAGAAAAGTGTGGCGCGGATCATGGTTTAATCGAGGAAACAGGCCTTTTCTTGGATCATAAAGTGGTAGAACATATTGCATTTAATTCGCTCTGAGTAAATAAAGATGTCAGACAACTT
>NZ_JASOZC010000050.1:0-272 GCF_030228725.1 Corynebacterium sp. UMB10321
GGCCCACAGCGGACCCGTCACTGCCATGGTGATGAAAGTAACTGCGGCGACGCCCAGCGAAACTGTGATGGGACGAGCGCCGAGAGTCTGACCCGTTTCGGTAGCTGTCTGCTCCTGTTCCTGCTCCGGCTTCTGCTCTGGGGTCTGTTCACGGGGCCGCTCCCGCTTCCGGTTCCGCGCTTCCGCAGCACCAATCGCGCGCGTGGTCTCCTGCATCAACCCGCCGAGAACACCCGTGAGCGCGAAGAACAGTCCCCAAAACGCCACGAACT
>NZ_JASOZC010000051.1:0-271 GCF_030228725.1 Corynebacterium sp. UMB10321
TACCTCTGGTTCTTCGGGCGTATTAACTGTGTCATCTACTTTGGCTTTGTTGAGAATTGTTTCGCCTGCCTTGACTTCTTCGTTAACGATTACTTTGAAGCGAATACTCCGCTCTTTTGTATCAGTGATACTTGGGTATTCCGCTGTGATTGTGCCGTTAGTTTCTTTCAAACTGATTGGCTGGGGCTCATCACCGACACTTGTTAGGCTATCTTTGACATACGTCAGTCCTTTGGGTAGTTGGTCTGTGATAACTACTTTGTTTAGGACG
>NZ_JASOZC010000052.1:0-271 GCF_030228725.1 Corynebacterium sp. UMB10321
CCTTCCTGATAGCCCTGTTCGTGACCTTGCTGGCGACCTTCGGCAATCCCCGCCTGATAACCCTGCTCGTGGGCCTGCATTTGCAGTTGCGCCAGTTGCTGCTCAAGGCTGGGTTCGGCCTCTTCAATAATGGTTTCTTCCGACTCGGCCATTGGCACAAACTCTGCCGGTGGTGGCGCGAGATCGTCCGGCGTCCAGGTTTTCCACGGCAGATTATCAGACATAGGTATCCTCGCCGCTGCCAATCACCATCTCGCCAGTTTCGGCAAGA